>JBBIIR010000077.1:0-8445 GCA_037446455.1 Hydrogenophilales bacterium
AGGGAGCAAGCCAGTCGGTCAGCCAGACCTCCAGCCCCAGCCCCGACAAATAGGCGGCGGCGCGGTGCTCCTCCTCCAGCCGGCCATCCTGGCCCGTGAGCCAGAGCACGACCGCGCCGCGGCTGGCCTGGCCCGCAAAGCGATGGCTGGTCACCGCGGTGCCCGAGGCCAGGTTGACGGTCTCCTCGGTGGCCGCGGCCAGCACGGTATGGGCGAGCAGGAGCAGGCACAGGGCGGCGAAAAAGGGTTTCATAGCGCATGTTTAACCGGCCTCAACGTCCGGATCAATGCGATGTTCGTGCTAGGGGCTGAGCCTGAGTTATGGGCTGAGTCATCATCTCGAGGGCAAGTAACGAGAGGTGGAACGGTGATGGTGTGCAACTTAGAAGACTGTCTCCTCACGGCCGCAAAAATGGCCATCTCAATCGCCAACAATAATGTTATTTGATAAAACATAAACATTCATCTAATCTTATTTTCAAGATCATGTTGCGCAAGGGGTGACAAATGACTGCTGACTTTTCCAAGAAGGCGTTGATGAGATTCCTCGATACAGTCGTCGAGAAAGGGTTGATGAACTCGAATACGGCGGGCGGGCAAAAAGCCGCGTGCGGAAAAATTCTGGATGACGTCGCGGATGGAGACGACATCCGGGGCATCGACGTCAATACGGCCGTAATCCGTTTCAACAACCGCAACCCGGGTGTTCTGTCGCCAAACAGTTTGGCCGAGTATCAGCGCCGCGTGACACGCGCCATTTCGGACTTCATTCGCTATTCGGAGAACCCTGCCGGATTCAAGCCACGCAGCCGCGGCACTCAAGCGAAGAATGGCAGAAGAATCGAGGTCAAGGCCGAGCGAACGGGCGCGGGCCACGAGCCTGTTCAATCCACGCCCACCTCTCCCGTCAACGCCTCGGCCGGCCTTCCGCTCAGCTTTCCCTTGCGTTCCGATTTCCTTGCTCAGGTGGTCATTCCACGCGACCTGACCTCGGACGAGGCCAGGCGCCTGGGGGCATTCCTGCTTACGCTCGCGACGGATTTCCATCCTGCGGGCTTCAGTGGTTCCAATGCATAAGGAAACGTCATGAGCGCTGTCGACCTGCCCATTTCCATCACCTCGATCGAGCGCTGCATCTACTTGTTGCGCGGCCATCGTGTCATTTTGAGTGGCGATCTCTCCGTGTTCTACGGCGTCGAGCCGCGCCATCTTGCCCAGTCTGTAAAACGCAACATGGAACGTTTCCCCGAGGATTTCATGTTTGTTTTAAGCGCGGATGAGTGGAAAGACTTGCGATCACAAAATGTGATTTCAAGTTGGGGTGGAGCGCGCAGCGCGCCAATGGCTTTCACCGAGCAGGGGGTGGCGATGCTCTCCAGCGTGCTGCGCAGCGAGCGCGCCGTCCAGGTCAACATTCAGATCATGCGCACATTCGTGCAGATGCGTCGTGTCCTCGCCGAACACAAGGACTTGGCCGCCAAGCTAGACAGGTTGGAAAAGAAATACGACCAGCAATTCAAGGTCGTGTTCGATGCCATCCGACAACTGATGGCGCCGCCGGCACAGAAAAAACGGCCAATCGGGTTCGTGCAAGATAAGAAATAAAACAAGACAACGATAGACAACCCCGTCCGATCCCGACATGCCCGCCCTCATCTGGAACGAAATCCGTGCCCGCGCCACCACCTTCGCCCGCAATTGGCGCGGCGTGACTTCCGAGCAGGGCGAAGCGCAAACCTTCTGGAACGAGTTTTTCCAGATATTCGGCGTTACCCGGCGCAGGGTTGCCGTATTCGAAAAGCATGTCGAGAAACTTCCCGAGGCCGGGAATACCAAGAACGGCCGCATCGATGTGTTCTGGCCAGGCACCTTGCTCGCCGAGCATAAAAGCGCGGGGAAGGACCTGGACGGTGCCTTCAAGCAGGCCCTCGATTACTTCGCGGGCCTCAAGGAAGGGGAGATACCGCGTTATGTGGTGGTTTCGGATTTCGCCCGCTTCCGCTATTACGATCTGGACGAGGGTACCGAGCGGGAATTCAAACTGGCGGACCTGCCCAAGAGAATCCACCTCTTCGGTTTCATCGCCGGCTACCAAACCCAGCGCATCCGAGACGAGGACCCCATCAACGAGCGCGCCGTGCGTGTACTCGGCGATCTGCACGATGCCCTCAAGCAGGATGGCTACACCGGCGAGCAACTCGAGGTATTCCTGGTCCGTCTGGTGTTCTGCTTCTTCGCCGACGACACCGGCATCTTCAACCCCAAGGACGCCTTCCTCGATCTGATCGAGACCCACACCAAGGAAGACGGCTCGGATACCGGCGGACTGCTGGCGAAGCTGTTCGAGGTCCTCAACACACCGGAGTCACAGCGCCAAAAAGCGCTGGACGAAGATCTGGCCCGCTTTCCCCACGTCAACGGCCGGCTGTTCGAGCAGAACTTGCGCATCCCCGATTTCAACCGCGACATGCGGCAACAACTCATCGCTTGTTGCGGCATCAACTGGGCGACCATCTCGCCCGCCATCTTCGGCGCCATGTTCCAGAAGGTCATCGAACTGGACGCCCGCGACCGGCGGCGCCAACTGGGCGCCCACTACACCAGCGAAAAGAACATCCTCAAGCTCATCGGCCCCCTGTTCCTCGACGAACTCCGCGCCGAGTTCGAGGCCATCAGAAACGACAAGAACCGACTGTTCGCCTTCCAGAAAAAGCTGCGCGCCCTCGCCTTTCTGGACCCGGCCTGCGGCTGTGGCAACTTCCTGGTCGTCACCTACCGCGAGTTGCGCCGACTGGAACTGGACGTCATCCGCGCGGCCCAGCAATTCGGCCACGTCGCCCATGTGTTCCAGGCCCTGCAAGTCAACGTGGACCAGTTCTACGGCATCGAGATCGAGGAGTTCCCGGCCCAGATCGCCCAGGTCGCCCTCTGGCTCACCGACCACCAGATGAACGTGGAGGCGGGCCGGGAGTTCGGCGACTACTTCGCGCGCATTCCGCTGGAGACCTCCGCCACCATCCGACGAGGCAACGCCCTGCGCCTGGATTGGGAAGCCTTCGTGCCGCCCGCTCGCCTGTCCTACATCCTCGGCAATCCGCCCTTCATCGGCAAACAGCATCAGGACGCCGCGCAAAAGGAAGACCTGGAAACCGTGACCAAGGGCATCAAGGGCGCTGGCGTGCTGGATTTCGTCGCCGGCTGGTACCTCAAGGCCGCCCATTACCTGGCCGGCCACAACCTGGGGCGGCTGGACCGGGACCGCAAGCAGTTCCAGGACATGCGCTTCGGCAAGAAGAATTCCTTCACGGGCGATTGGCTGGTCGAAGCCGAGGCCGCAGACGAGCGCGCCCGCGCCGGCATCCGCTGCGCCTTCGTCTCCACCAACTCCATCACCCAGGGCGAGCAGGTGGGCGTGCTGTGGAGCGAGATGCTGCGCCTGGGGCTGCATATCCAGTTCGCCCATCGCACCTTCAAATGGAGCAACGAGGCGCCCGGCAAGGCCGCCGTCCACTGTGTCATCGTCGGCTTCGGCCGAACGCGGCCGGCCAAGGCCCGGCTGTTCGAATACGCCGATCCGGCGGGCGACGCCCATGAAACGGCGGCGGCGCGCATCAATCCCTATCTGGTGGATGCGCCGGAAGTGGTGCTGCCCAACCGTAGGGAGCCGGTCTGCAAGGCGCCCGCGATGGTGTTCGGTTCCATGCCCAATGACGGGGGCCATTTGTTGCTGGATGACGCGGAAAAGTCTGCCTTCCTGGCCGAAGAACCGGGGGCCGAACGCTGGATTCGTCCTTTCCTGGGCGCGGAGGAATTCATCAATGGCACCCCGCGTTGGTGTTTTTGGCTCAAGGACGTTGAGCCGACGGCCTTACGCACCCTGCCCAAGGTCTTGGCGCGGGTGGACCTGGTCAAGCAACACCGACAGGCAAGCAAGCGGGAAGCGACCCGAAAACTGGCGGATACACCGCGACTGTTTGGCGAGGATAGGCAGCCGGAGGGGAGTTATTTGCTTGTGCCAAGCGTTTCATCAGAAGGACGAAGCTACATCCCCATTGGCTTTCTGCCGCCAGAAACCATTGCAAGTAATGCGGTGCTGACAGTTCCCGACGCCACCCTCTACCACTTCGGCATCCTCACCTCGACCATGCACATGGCCTGGGTGCGCTACGTCTGTGGTCGCCTGGAAAGCCGTTACCGCTACTCCGCCGGCATCGTCTACAACAACTTCCCCTGGCCGGACGCCCCCGACGACGAACGGCGGAGCGCCATCGAGCAGGCCGCCCAGGACGTGCTGGAGGCCCGCGCGGCCCACGCCGGCTCCACCCTGGCCGACCTCTACGATCCCCTCGCCATGCCCGACGACCTGCGCCGCGCCCACAAGACCCTGGACCGGGCCGTGGACGCCGCCTATCAGGTAGACGGCGGCAAGCGGCAATGGGCCGATGACGGCCAGCGCGTCGCCTTCCTATTCGCCCGCTACCAGGCGATCACCAGCCTGCTGTAAGGCATGGCCGCACTCTTCGACCCCAAACCCATCCTCGCCAGCTTGCCCAGCCTGCCGGGGGTGTACCGCATGCTCGGCGAGGACGGGGCGGTGCTGTACGTGGGCAAGGCGAAGGACCTGAGGAAGCGGGTGTCCAGCTATTTCCAGAAGGGCGACCTCTCCCCCCGCATCCGCCTGATGGTGGCGCGCATCCGCGACATCCAGACGACGGTGACGCGCACGGAAGGCGAGGCGCTGCTGCTGGAAAACAATCTGATCAAGGGGCTGGCACCCAGGTACAACATCCTGTTCCGGGACGACAAGTCCTATCCCTACCTGCTGCTTTCCGGCCACGACTATCCGCGCCTGGGCTTCTTCCGCGGCACGCCGGAGCGGCGGCACCGGGTGTTCGGTCCCTTTCCGCATTCGCTGGCGGTGCGCGAGAGCATCCAGATCCTGCAGAAGGTGTTCCGCCTGCGCACCTGCGAGGACACGGTGTTCGCCAACCGTTCGCGGCCTTGTCTGCTGTTTCAGATCAAGCGCTGCAGCGGGCCCTGCGTGGGCCGGGTGTCGGCGGCGGACTACGCGCGCGACGCGGAGAACGCCGCCCTGTTCCTGGAAGGCAAGGACAACGAGGTGGTGGCGGGCCTGACGGCGCGCATGCAGGCCGCGGCGGGGGCGCTGCGCTACGAGGAGGCGGCGCTTTACCGCGACCAGATTCAGGCGCTGGCGCAGGTGCGGGCGGTGCAGTTCGTGGAAAGCCGTTCCACCGGCGACGTCGATGTGATCGCCGCGGTGGCGCGCGGCGGGCTGGCCTGCGTGTACCTCGCCATGGTGCGCGGCGGCCGCAGCCTGGGCGGGCGCGCCTTCTTTCCCAGCCAGGCGGAGGACAGCGATCTGCCCGGCCTTCTGGAGGCCTTCGCCGGCCAGCATTACGTGGGCTACCCCATCCCCTCGGTGCTGGTGCTGGAATGCGCCGTGGAGGGGCTGGCCGAGGCGCTCGCCGAGCAGGCCGGCCGGCGCGTGCAGGTGCTGGTCCACCCGCAGGGCGAACGCCGGGTGTGGCTGGAGATGGCGCGGAAGAACGCGGAACTGGCCCTGGCCACGCGGGAGGGGCTGCGCGACAACCAGTCCAACCGCCTGGCCGCGCTGAACGAGGCGCTGGGCGAGGCGGGCATCGCCCGCATCGAGTGCTTCGACGTCAGCCACACGCTGGGCGAGGCGACGGTGGTGTCCTGCGTGGTGTTCGACCAGGGCGCCATGCGTAACTCGGAATACCGCCGCTTCAATGTCGCCAACCCGACGCCGGGTGACGATTACGCCGCGCTGCGCGAGGCGCTGTCCCGCCGCTACGGCAAGCTTGCGCAGGGCGAGGGCAAACTGCCGGACCTGCTGCTGATCGACGGCGGCAAGGGCCAGTTGCACGTGGCGGTGGATGTGCTCACCGAACTCGGTCTGGGCGACCTGCCCATGCTGGGGGTGGCCAAGGGCGTCGAACGCAAGGCGGGGCAGGAGCAGCTTTTCCTGCCCGGCGAGGTGGAGCCCCTGCGCCTGCCGCCGGACCATCCCGGCCTGCACCTGATCCAGCAGGTGCGCGACGAGGCGCACCGCTTCGCCATCACCGGCCACCGCGCCCGGCGCGGCAAGGCGCGCACGCAGTCGAGCCTGGAGGACATCGGCGGCGTCGGCGCGAAAAGACGGCAGAAACTGCTGCAGGCCTTCGGCGGCCTGCGCGGCGTGATCGACGCGGGCGTGGAGGAACTGGCGCGCGTGGAGGGCATCAGCCGGGAACTGGCGGAAAGGATCTATCGGCAACTACACTGAGCCGACGCGCTAGAATTCCAGCGCCTCATCGACTGTGTGACTTTTTCGGAAGCGATCGCCACACTGACCGTCATTCCCGCGCAGGCGGGAATCCAGATTATGGTTCCGATTGATTTTCAAGGCAGTTAGATCTACGGCCTGGATTCCCGCCTACGCGGGAATGACGGATTTGTGGATCGCGGATTTTTTAACAACCTCTCAAGCCTCCCGCCTCTCCGTGCCCTTCAACCTGCCCAACGCGCTCACCTGGCTGCGCATCCTGCTCATCCCCCTGTTCGTGGCGGTGTTCTACCTGCCCGACGGCTGGGTGCCCAAGCACGCCATCAACGTCACCGCCACCGGCATTTTCCTGCTGGCCTCGGTGACCGACTGGCTGGACGGCTGGCTGGCGCGGCGCCTCAACCAGATGTCGGCCTTCGGCGCCTTTCTCGACCCGGTGGCGGACAAGCTCATGGTGGCGGCGGCGCTGATCGTGCTGGTGGACCTGCAGCGGGCGGGCATCGCCGCCTCGCTCATCATCATCGGCCGCGAGATCGCCATCAGCGCCCTGCGCGAGTGGATGGCCAAGGAAGGCCAGTCCCGCAGCGTGGCGGTGTCCTACGTCGGCAAGCTGAAGACCACGGCGCAGATGCTGGCCATCACCCTGTTGCTCTACCACGATCCGTTCGCCGGGCTGAGCGCGCAATGGCTGGGACGCTGGCTGCTCGGCCTGGCGGCCTTCCTCACGCTCTGGTCGATGTTCCACTACCTGTTCATGGCCTGGAAAGCGTTGCGCGACAAGCCCGCCAGTTGACAGAGAGGGATTCGTCGCTAAAATGCGCGTTCACTTCGACGCGGGAATAGCTCAGTTGGTAGAGCGCAACCTTGCCAAGGTTGAGGTCGCGAGTTCGAGCCTCGTTTCCCGCTCCAGTTTTATTGGGGAAAGCCCAGCCGCTTTCCCCTTTTGGTTTCTAGGCGGCGATTTCATCGCGGCGCGTTAGCAAAGCGGTTATGCAGTGGATTGCAAATCCATCTAGGTCGGTTCGACTCCGGCACGCGCCTCCAAATAATCATAGAGTTAGCGTGAGAGTCGCGCAGCGACTTCTCGAAGCTCCCCTCGCCCGCAGGCGGGAGAGGGGCTGGGGGTGAGGGAAACGGGCATGACTTTCATGCTTCGGAGTGCCTTGCAAAGCCATGCCCGTTAAGGCCAGTCCCAGAGCTGGCCTTTTACATGCGGGCCCTCCCATCGGACGGGATTAAAGTCTGCCGCCGGATTGCCGTTAACGCGTACGTGGATACGTGTTTTTTACCTGATTGGGGCAAACCCGTCGAAAGGCGGGGACGCAAAATCACCGGTCTAAAGGGGTCACCCCAGGATAGCGGGATTGCCAGGTGGATCGTGAAAACGCGCGCGACGGCGGTTTCCACTGTTCATGACTTGCATATTCCGTCATCCTCAGCATGCGGTGATTCGCACGGGTATCCGTTGTGATGGGCGCGCGCGCCGAGCCGAATACGCAGGCGCGGCGGCCGCCGGAGGATAGGGCAATGCAAGACTCTCGCAAGAACAACGTTGTTGCGCTCAACCCGCTCGGCCAGGGCCGGGGCGGCGCGGGCGCGGATGCCGCGCGCATCCTCAACGAATGCGGCGAAATGGCGGCCGCGGGTCTTGCCAGCGCCCTCGCGAAAGCCCTGGAACGGGCGGCGGGCGAACTCCTGGAACTGACCGACCGGGTGACGGAGTACGACTCCCGCCGCGTCTACGGCGCCGCCGCCGATTTCGCGCGGGATCAACGCGGCGCGGTGGAAACGGAATTCCGCCGCCGCTTCTACCAGCATTTCAAGCGCGCCTGCCGGCGCGACAACGCCCGGTCGGCGGGACAAAACGAACTGGACGCCGCCGAGCTCAGCCTGGTGGCGCCGGACGACCTCGAGGAATCCCTGGCGGCCAGCACCATCGAGAACGCCCTCAACAACCACTGCGGCGAGGAACTGTTCGGCCTGGCCAAGCGCATGGGGGTGCTGCTGGACGATCCCGAATTGCAACTGGGCGCCAATCCCGTCGGCCCGGAAACCATTGGCGCCGCGGTCATGGACACTCTGAAGGCGCAGGACCTGCCGGTCAAGGCGCAGCTGGTCCTGGTCCCCCCGATCAACCG
>JBBIIR010000078.1:0-8439 GCA_037446455.1 Hydrogenophilales bacterium
GCACGTCATTCCGGGGCCGCGAAGCGGAGCCCGGAATCCAGAAAAAACGTCCATAAAACCTCTGGATTCAGGGTTCTGCCCTGACGGGCAGCCCCGGAATGACGGTTCTTGGGGATCGCTGAATTTGATGGCTAATCAGGTCCTGCGATGAGTCGGGCGTAGCCGCGCGTCGTGGATCAGGCAAAGCCGGAAAAACGCGTGTACTCGTCGGCCGCGGGATCCATGGCCAGCCCGTTGGCGTCCTTGCCCGCGAAGCTGAACTGGATGTGGGAAGGGTCCAGCGTGCCGTCCGCGCCTGCGGTCTGCTGGACATTGAAGAACACCGTGGCGATGCGGTAGGTCGCGTCATAGCTCACGGAAACCGGATAACGCGCCAGGGCGACTTCCGTGGAAGGCAGGGCAAAGCCGAAGTTGTAACCGTCACCCTTTCCGGTGTCCTGGGAGCGGGTAATGCTCCAGTTGAACACATTCTGGACCGAAGCCACATCCATGGGTTTGCTGAACAGGAACTTCATGGAAAAGGTCTGCTGGGCGCCGGCATCCGAAAGATACGCGCTCAGCGAGGAGACCAGGGTGCCGGCCCCCCGCGATCTGGGAAAGGTGCTGCTGGCATCCACCCCCACCATGGCGGGTGGCGTCTTTTCGTAAATGTATTGGCTCAGGGTGTTCGCCAGATCCGCGGCCTTGAATTGCAGTTCGCGAACCAGATCCTGGGCCTGGTCGCGATTGCCCAGGTCGGCCAGGGCGTAACCCAGCTCCACCCGCGCGATGTTGAAATCCGGCTGGATGACCAGAGCCCGCTCGAAGGCCGCGACCGCGTCCTCTGTGCGCCCCTGCCTGGCATAACTCAGGCCCAGGCCATACTCGCCGTTGGGCTTGCCGGGTTCGAGCTCGCGCACCCGCTGGAACTGCGCTTCCGCGTCACGCCAGCGGCCGCTCTCCAGGTAGGTCTGACCCAGGCTGTAGCGATTGGCGGCACTGGGATCCTGGGTCACCACCTTCTCATACAGTTCAACGGCCTTGTCCGGCTTTTCCAAGGTGATGTAGAGCTTGGCCAGGGAGATCCGCGTATCCGTGCGTTGCGGGTTGATGCGGATGGCCTGTTCATAGGCTTGTATCGCGCGTTCCGGCTGCCTCTTGGCCAGGTAGGAACGCGCCATGTAGTCATGGGCGTTGATTGCGGTGTCCGAGCCCGGAGCCAGGCCCGCCGCCCGCCTGAACTGGTCGATGGCCTCGTCATGGCGCTTGGCCACAAAGGATTCCAGCCCCCTGCTCAACAAGCGCTGGGCGAGGGAGTCCATGCTGGCCCTGCGGCTGGCAAACGTCACGAATAGACTGGATGTACCAATATCCTGAATCGCCATGTCCCACTGTTTCGAAATGGCCCGCGCTTGCGCGTGTTATCGGCTCCGCCCGGAAAAACCTGATGCAGGCGGCAGCCAGGCGCGCAGCCACACATCCAGATGGTCTTCCAGCATCCAGTGTCGCTGGATGTGATCGCGCAGGGCATCGCCTTCACGCGCCAGGGCATCGCGATCCGCCACGCGTTCGCGGATGGCCTCCACCCAGGCCTTGAACTTGGGGGCGACGCGGGCGACCGGGAAAGCGCCGCGATACGGGGTGATGTCGCTGCACACCACGGGATAGCCCATGACTCCATACTCCAGCAGGCGCAGATGGCTCTTGCCATGGTTGAAGGGAATATCCTCCAGCGGCGCGATGGCCAGATCGAGATCCAGACTGGCGAGCTTGGCGGCGTAATCGTCCAGCTTCACGGGCTCGTGGAATTCCCTGACCAGAGGCCGGATCGCATCCGGACACATGCCGAAGAAGATCCAGTCCACCTCGTCGGCGGTGGCTTTGACCACATCGACGATGAGCCTCAGGTCGCCGGCGTGCGTGGCGCTGCCGGCCCAGCCCACGCGGGCCTTGGCGCCGCCGCGGCGCATGGGCCGATAGCCGTCCCAGCGCGCCCGCTCCAGATAGTTGGGCACCACCACGATGTCGTCGCAATAGCCCTTGAAGGCCTCGGCCAGGTATTCGGTGGAAACCACGAAACGGTGGCACAGGCTCACCGCCTTGCGGAAACGCTTGTTGACATCCTTCTGCTCCACGAACAGCTTCTTCTGCGAGCTCATGATGGGGATGTTGGAGATCAGGTCGTCCAGCTCATAGACGCGGAAGGCCTTCGTAATGCGGGCGATGCGCTGCATGAATTCGATCTGCCCCCACTCCAGCTGGCGCTGGAACACCACAGACTCGGGGTCCATGCGGGCGTATTCGCGAGGATGGAAATAGCCGGCGGCATCCCAGCCCATGACCTTGCCGGCCCGGGTCAACGCGCGCATGGGGGCGATGATGCGGTATTCGCCGCAGCCCATGGTGTCCGCGTGGATGGACAGCACGCGGGGCGCGGGACGCCATTCCGGATCCCAGGTCAGGGCGGGGGTGGGCTCCGGTTGGAAGGGTTGGATCAGGCTGAGGTTGCGGTTGTAGGCCGGGTCGTTGGCGAACCAGCGCGGCCACTTCGCCACCACCGCCTCCACCTCGCGGTATAGCCGCTTGTACTTCTCCTCCCGCGCCAGCAATTCGACATCGGCCGCGGCCTGGCTCACCGACTCCTCGTGGCGCAGGGTGGCATGCGGCGTCCAGATCACCTTGAGGCCGCGTTCGCGCAACTTGAGGCAATAGTCGACGTCGTTGAAGTTGACCTGGAAGGTCGTTTCGTCGAGGCCGCCCACCTCCTCGTAATGCTTCTTGCGGGTGAGCAGGCAGGCGGCGGTGAGCGCCGAATAGGCCTGCGGCAACATGAGGCGACCGTAGTAGCCCGGGTCGTCACCGGCGGCTTTGCTGAAAACGTGGTTCGACCCCATGCCGCCCAGTCCCAGGATGGCGCCGGCATGCTGGATGGTACCGTCGGGATAAAGCAGGCGCGCGCCCACGGCCCCCACATCCGCGCGCTGGGCGTAGCCCAGCATCTCCTCCAGCCAGTCCTCGTGCAGGACCTGGGTATTGTTATTGAGCAACAGCAGGTATTCACCGCGCGCCTGCCGCGCTGCCGTGTTGTTCATGGCGGAAAAGTTGAACGGCCCGGGGAAGGAAAGCACTTTCAGGCTGTTTGAGCCCAATTCCCGCAGTGCCTGGAGGTAGGCCAGGGTTTCCGGGTCGTCGCTGCCGTTGTCCACCACCAGCACCTCGCAGTGGCTGTACTGGGTGCCTTCGATGAGACTGGTCAGGCAGTTGCGCAGCAGGTCCGCCTTGTTCTTGGTGGGGACGATGATGGAAACCAGCGGGTTGTCGAGGATGTGACGGCGAATGCGGAAGCTGCCGGGCAGCGGTCCATCCTCGACCTCCGCACCCCAGCCCAGCCGGCTCAGGTGTTCGCGCAGGCACTCGCCCGCCACCCGCCAAACCTCCTCTGGCTCGCGCAGGCAATGTGCGCCTTCCTCATGACGGTGATAGAGAACATCCGCCAGGTGGCCGACCTCGCCTGCGGAGAGCCGCTCGCTGGCGCGCAGGGCAAGGTCCCAGGCAAGGACGCCTTCGGTCCGCGGTCGCAAGCCACCCAGTTCGGCAAACAGATCGCGCTTCAGCAACAGCAGACCACCCAGGCAGTAAGGCGCGCAACGCAGCATGTCCGCATCGAAATCGGTTTTAAAGAAGGGGGTGTGCCGAGTGCCGTCCGCAGCCAGACGGTCCTCGTCGCTGAAGAGCATCCGCCATTCCGGGTGGCGCTTTACCGCGTCGGCAACGGCGAAGGTGGCATGCAGGGGTAGACGATCCCCCGCCTCCACCATGCCGACCCAATCTGCCTCTCCCTCCAGCAAAGCATCGTTCAACGAAGCGATGGCGAAGTCGGGTGGCGCCTTATGCCAACTGACACGGGTCAAATCCCCCAGGCCATCCGGCGCATCCGTCTCCGCCAGCACGGCCAGATGCCATCCCGGATGGAACTGGGCGGACAGGCTCTTGAGGTTGTGGGCCAGTAAATCCTCGCGGCCCGCGCGGCATATCACACCGAGGCGCACCCGTGCCGGCTCGCCCCAGGCCGCCATGCGATCGGCCATCCAGCGCAGATCCCATTCCTGATAGCCATGTCCGGCCTGCCAAAGGGCGTAATAGTCCAGCATGGCAGTTGTCGAAGGAGGCGCCCCCTCTCCAGCATCCGTTTCCCCTGCGACAGCGCCCTCCCCGCTGGCCGCAAAGTCCCGCAGCAAATCCCGGTAGGTTTCGTTCACCAGGGCAGCGCGCCGCTGTAGGGAATGTTCCTGAAACACCTTGAGTTGTGCCGACAGGGCGATTTCCCTGCGGAAGTCTAAATTTTCGATCAACAACTTAAGGGCGGTAATCCATTTCTCCGGCTGGTTATCCACCAGCAAGCCGGTTTTGCCCTGCTCGATCACGTCCCGATAGGCTGGCACGTGGCTGTAAACGCCGGCCATGCCCAGGGCCGAGAACTCGAGCCACTTGATCGCGCTCTTGCAGGCATTGAAGGCATTGTCTTCCAGCGGCGCCAGGCCAATGTCCAGTTCCAGGCTCTTCATCCTGGCCGCATAGCCACCGTAATCCGGCGTAAACGGCACAGCATCGGCATTGGCATGGCCGACCCAGGACTCAGGCATGGCGCCGATGAACTTGATGCGGATGCGGGAGCCATATTCGGCGCAGATCGCGCGCAGGGCTGCGTCGATGAGCTTGAAATCTCCGGGCCGGGCGGATGTACCGGCAACCGCGATGTTCACCTTGCGGCCATTGTCCGGCAGAGGGCGGTAGAACAGGTTGTAGTCCAGCAAATTCGGCAGGATGCGAAGGTTGGCGTTGTAGCTGGCGAGCCGCTGCGCAAGCCCTGGTGTGGAAACCACCACGGCATGGGCGCGCCGCATGGCGTCTTCGATGAAAGGCTTGTTGGGGGCGAATTCCGCGTAATGGGGGTTGTCTTCGGGCAGGTCGATGAGGAGATCGTCCGTCTCGTAGATCACCGGCTTGCCCGAGGCAAAGATAGCCTCCAGCAACGGCGCCGTGTCTTTTCCGGGAAAGGAGCGCTGCAGGACGATCAGCTCGGCATCCCGCAGCAGGGATTCATCCAGCACGCCCAGCCCATTCCTTCCGGCATCACTGGCCCACACCAACTCGCATTGCGGTTGCACATGTTGCATGGGACGCACAAGACGGATCTGGGCACAAGAGGAGGTACGCACGTCCCGTGAGTACGCGAGGATGCGGATGCTTGCCGGGAGTTCGCGGGGGGATGCGCCTCGTCTGGCGCCACCTTGGACATCCATGTCATGCGCGGGCAGCGGCCTTGCCCGCACGATGAATTGTAGGCACTTGAAATCCTCGAACTCTTCGGGCGTCACGTCCTTCAGGATGAGTTTGTCCGTGCCCACGGTGGTAGCGCCGGTGGGTAGTTGCAGGTGCATCAGACGGCCATCTGCGGTTCGCGCCCAGCTTTCGATGGAGTATCCGGTCTCCCGGAACAGCTTTTCGATCTCCGCACGCGTAAAGAAACGGATGTGGGTGATGTCCAACAACCCTTCGCGCATGTATGGAAAACGGCCGTTGGCCAGTTCGTTCAGTAGCCAAAGATTGCGTGCGTTCGGAATGCTGGCGATGACCTGGGCATCCTCCGTGAGATAGGGTTTGAGGCGCAGCAGAGCACCCCAGGGGTCATACATGTGCTCCAGCACATCGGCCAGGATCACCGTATCGATGCTTCCAGGGCCGATACCATGGCCTTCCAGGTCCGCGTCTTCGAATCTCTCGCTCAGAACCAAATCCATGCGCCCACGCGCCACCGCCGCCGCCGCCGGGGACAATTCGATGCCCGCCACCCAGACTGCCGGATAGAGTGACTTGAGGTACTGGGCAGTGCCCCCCCTGTAGCAGCCGATCTCCAGTACCCGTCGAGGCGGCCGTCCCAACTCGGCCACCACCTCCCGGCGTGGTACATCAGGATAGGAATCGCACTTGTCCTTGAGTGTCCCCTTCTCCGCTAGTGCTTGCCACGGGTAGCGTTTACATTCAGGCATGGGGAAAGGCTCTCTCGTGCCCCTCAGGAAGAAAGTGCGAGTAAGGCGGAACCGCTCGGCCCCAGTAAACTCGCCTGCGTTCAGTGGGTCATGAGGCCTTCCGCCAGGCTGCGGTTGATCCTGATCAGGATGTCCAGCTTTTCAGGTGCGGGATAGGCCTGGACTTCGAAGGAACGGCGGTCGACAAAGCTGGACAGGGTGAGAATATTCTCGCGAAGTGCGATGGGCAGCGGACTGTCTACATTGAGAAGTTCCGCCTGAAACACGCTCCATAGTGTCTGGTTGTATTTCAGGGCGTTATCCAACAAGGCATGATCGGTATCCTCCTGCCACTTGCCGACGACTTCCTCAAGCAGCGTCGCCGCCTTGTTCAATACAGCCGCCTCCAGTTCACGCCCAGCCAATTCGCTGCTGTTGTCACCCAACTCCTGAGAGATCATCTGCATTGCCATCATGTTGTGTTCTCCTTGATGCATGGATTTACTCAAACGACAAGGTCACTTCCATTTCCTAGCCAAATGTTCAGGCGACTTAGAACAGACGCAGAACCGAGGAATTGGCCTCAGCCGACAGGCTCAGCGCCGTCACACCCAACTGCTGCCTGGTCTGCAGCAGCAACATGTTGGCGCCTTCCTCGTTGGTGTCGGCCACGGTCAGCTTGGTGGCACCCTCGGCCAGGGTGTTCACCATGTCGGTGATGAACTGCTGACGCGTGGTCAGGATAGTCAGGTTGGAAGCCAGGCCGGCGCTTTCCGTGCGCAACCTGCCCAAGGCCACATTCAGCGTCGCTTCGATATTGTCCAGGCTGGTGCCGCCAACCAGGTTGGCCGAAGTCAGCGAGCCCGATCCGCTTTGCGTGCCGCCGGAAATCGCGAGGCCCGAGGCGCTGCCGTTGAAGCCCTGCATTTGCAGCGAGCTGGAAGCCTGTTCGTTAAAGTTGACCGTAAGGAAACCGCTGGACAGGAAGTTGACGCCCTTGTAGCCCGAATCCTGCACCGTGTTGTTGAGCTGGCGAATCAGTTCGTTGTACTGGGTGGTGAGCCCCTGCAGGTCGGTGGCTGAGGTGGTGGATGTCTGTGCCGAACGCGCTTGGGCAATGATGCCGCGCAGCGCCTCGATGGTGCCGTTGACGGCCTTCACACCATTGTCCGAGGCCTTCACGGTCTGGATCGCCTCGCTGATGTTGTCCTTGAGGCCGTTAAGCAGGTCGGCCCGCTGCGTATGCGCCCGCGCGGCAAAGAAGTTGGTGGGGTTGTCGATGGCGGAGTTGACCCGCTTGCCGGTGGCCAGCCGCTCCTGCGTTCTTCCCAACAACTGTTCCGTGGACTGCAGGCTCACCAGGTTGGCCCGCATCGCCGATGTCAACGTGATATCGCCAATTGCCATGTCATCTCTCCATATAAAAGCGATCCGACGGGACGGGATGCGAGGACCGTGTTCTCGGCATCCTTCCATCCCACCCCAAGGAGCCCCAATCGGAGGTCGCCGGGATAGCGCCCGAATGAATCTCGGGGTGGACTTAGCAATTGGTGTGCCAACTACATTTCTTTACCCTTTATGACGATGAATCAGGCAGTTGCATTCAACTTGCTGGACCGGGTCGCGGGCATCCCGGAAAACCTTCAAGCAATCACCGATTCGATTGCGGCAAGGATTGCCTGGCGGAAATTCTTGCCGTGCCGCCCGCCTAGTTGACGAATCTCCTGTTCACGTGACCTGTTGTCCGAGCGAGGCGCGTGTAGCGCCGCGGCATTCAACGAATACCACGCGGGGGCGCGGTAGGTATGGGAACAACATCCATGCGCGCCGGCTGCACCACGCGCGTGTCAGCAAACGCTTGCGTTCCTGCCGCCGTGCTATGATGGCGACCGCCCTGAACCTATCCCGACTGCAATGAGCGACCGCCAGAATCTGCAAGACCAGTTCCTCAACACCCTGCGCAAGGAACACGTGCACTGCTCGGTGTTCCTGGTGAACGGCATCAAACTGGTTGGACGCATCGAGTCCTTCGATCAGTACATGGTGCTGTTACGCGGCAACGACCAGGCCGTGCAGGCGATTTTCAAGCACGCGATTTCCACCGTGTCGCCGACCAAGCAGGTGAGCGTCGGTCCGCGCGCGGCGGCGGAAAGCGAGTAAGGCCCCAGCAGCGTTCGCCGCTGCCTCCAAGCAAACAAAAACGACCGGAAAACCGGTCGTTTTTGTTTGGCCCTCCGCGGCTGCGCGGGCACACCGGCGCCAGAGGCGTTCGGTGCGACGGACGTCCGACTAACGGACATGACTTTGTAAGTAACCCCGCGGCATGAAAGTCCTGTCCGTTTCCCTCCCTTGCAGGGCGCGCCCCGGACTGCATTCCGGGGCCGTTCGGCAGGCGCGGAGCATGCTCCGCGAAACCCCCGCCTCACCCCCC
>JBBIIR010000079.1:0-8408 GCA_037446455.1 Hydrogenophilales bacterium
AGCCCCCGCTCCGCGCCCCACGGCTGGCGATGCATCGCCAGCCGGCTGCGAGGGCGGAATGCTGTGCATTCCGAATTCCCCTCTCGCCCCGCTTGCGGGCGAGGGGAGCCTCAAGAAGTCGCGATGCGACTTTCACGCTAATCGAGGAGAGAAAGATGATCGCCGACATCAAGAAATCCGCCGAAGACAAGATGAAGAAATCCGTCGAGGCCCTGCGCGTGGAGTTCACCAAGGTGCGCACCGGCCGGGCCCACGCCGGCATCCTCGACCACGTCAAGGTGGATTACTACGGCAGCCCCATGCCCATCAGCCAGGTGGCCAACATCAGCGTCATCGATCCCCATACCCTCGGCGTGCAGCCCTGGGAAAAGAAGATGGCCGCGGCCATCGAGAAAGCCATCCGCGATTCCGACCTGGGCCTCAACCCCGCCTCCATGGGCGAGCTGGTGCGCGTGCCCATCCCGGCCATGACCGAGGAGCGCCGCAAGGAGCTGGTCAAGGTGGTGCGCGGCGAAGCCGAGGGCGGCAAGGTGGCGGTGCGCAACATCCGCCGCGACGCCATCGCCCATCTCAAGGAACTGCTGAAGAACCACGAGGTGGGCGAGGACGAGGAGCGCCGCGCCCAGGACGAGATGCAGAAAATGACCGACAAGTACATCGCCGAGATCGACAAGCATCTGGCCGACAAGGAAAAGGATCTGATGTCGGTGTGATCTAGCGGGTAGCTTGCAGTTGGTAGCCGGTAGCTACGAGCTACAAGCTACGAGCTACCGGCCACCCGCTCGCAAAATGATCAAGCGCTTCCTCAGCTCCACCGCCACCGTCCCGGAAACCACGCAGGTTCCGCGGCACATCGCCATCATCATGGATGGCAACGGACGCTGGGCGAAGAAACGACTGATGCCGCGCGTCGCGGGGCATGCCCAGGGCGTCGAACGCGTGCGCGACATCGTCGAAACTTGCATTCGCCGCGGCGTCGGCTACCTCACCCTGTTCGCCTTCAGTTCCGAGAACTGGCGGCGTCCGCAGGACGAGGTCAGCCGCCTGATGGAGTTGTTCGTCATGGCCCTGGAGCGCGAGGTGGAGCGCATGGCGGACAACGGCGTGCGCCTGAAGGTGGTGGGCGATCTGTCCCGCTTCGAGCCGCGTCTGCGCGAGCTCATCACCCAGGGCGAAGCGCGTACCGCCGCCAACACCCGCCTCACCGTCACCGTCTGCGCGAACTATGGCGGCCGCTGGGACATCCTCAACGCCATGAATGCCTGGCGGCGGGAGCATCCGGACGCCGCCGAGATCGGCGAAGCCGAACTCACTCCTTATCTGTCGATGGCCTACGCGCCGGAACCCGACCTGTTCATCCGTACCGGCGGCGAGCAGCGGGTCAGTAATTTCCTGCTCTGGCAACTGGCCTACAGCGAGTTGTATTTCACCGATACCCTGTGGCCGGACTTCGACGCCAAGGCCCTGGATCAGGCCATCGCCTCCTACCGCAAGCGCGAGCGCCGCTTCGGCCGCACCAGCGAGCAGCTCCTTGAGCCTTAGAACCCGCGTTTTCACCGCCTTGCCGCTGATCGGCGGCTTCCTCGCCGCGCTGTATCTGGCTTCTCCAGCCGCATGGATCGGCCTCACCGGCCTGGTGCTGCTGCTCGCGGCCTGGGAATGGGCGGCCATGGCGGGGCTGGGCCGGTTGCACCGTTTCCTCTATGCCACCCTGCTGTGCGCCGCCAGCCTGAGCCTGGCGGTAGCCCGCCCGGACATGCCGGAGCCCTATTACCCGGCGCTGGCCTTTTGGCTGCTGGCGCCCCTCCTGATGGCCAAGGGTGTCGCCATCCGCCCGCGCGCGCTGCATCTCTTGCTCGGCGCCCTGGTGCTGATCCCCGCCCAGCTGGCCATGGTGGCGCTGCGCGCGGATAGCCCCGAACTGTTGCTGTTCGTGGTCGGTATCGTGGTCATCGCCGACAGCGCCGCCTACTTCTCCGGCCGCCGCTTCGGCAAGCACAAACTCGCCCCGCGCATCAGCCCCGGCAAAACCTGGGAGGGCGCCGTCGGCGCCGGCCTGGCGGTGACGCTATATGGCCTCGTCGTGCATTTCCTCGCCCCGGCGAATTGCGGCATCGCCTGCCTGCCCCAGATCCTGCCGGTGTTGTGGGCCCTGTTCGCGCTGTCCATCGTCGGCGATCTGTTCGAGAGCACGCTCAAGCGCCAGGCCGGCATCAAGGACAGCGGCAATCTGTTGCCCGGGCATGGCGGCGTGCTCGACCGCATCGACAGCCTGACCGCGGTGCTGCCCGCCGCCGTCCTGTTCTGGATGTGGCTGAAATGAGCGTACGCAACCTCACCATACTCGGCGCGACCGGCACCATCGGCGTCAACACCCTGGACGTGGTGGCCCGCCACCCGGACAGGTTCCGCGTCATCGCGCTCACCGGCCAGAACCAGATCGACAAGCTGGCCGAACAATGCCGGCGTTTCCGCCCGCGTTACGCCGTGGTCCTCGATGGCGACAAGGCCCGCGCCCTGGAGCAGGCCCTGGCCGGCAACGGTACCGAGGTGCTGCACGGCGTCGAGGCGCTGGAGTTCGTCTCCGCCCTGCCGGAAGTGGACAGCGTCATGGCCGCCATCGTCGGCGCCGCCGGCATGCGCCCCGCCCTGGCCGCCGCCAAGGCGGGCAAGCGGGTGCTGCTGGCGAACAAGGAAACCCTGGTCATGGCCGGCCGCTTCTTCATGCAAGCGGTGCGCGAACACGGCGCCACCCTGCTGCCCATCGACAGCGAGCACAACGCCGTCTTCCAGTCGCTGCCGGCCGGCTATGCGGGCGACCCGGCCGCGCACGGCGTGCGCCGCATCCTGCTCACCGCCTCCGGCGGGCCGTTCCGTTCCCGCGCCCTCGAGACCCTGAAGGACATCACGCCGGAAGAGGCCGTGGCCCACCCCAACTGGGTGATGGGCAGAAAGATCTCGGTGGACTCCGCCACCATGATGAACAAGGGTCTGGAGGTCATCGAGGCACGCTGGCTGTTCGACGCCCGCCCCGAGCAGATCGAGGTGCTCATCCACCCGCAGAGCATCGTGCACAGCATGGTCGAGTACCTGGACGGCTCGGTGCTGGCGCAGCTCTCCAACCCGGACATGCGCACCCCCATCGCCCACTCCCTGGCCTATCCGGAGCGGCTCGAAGCCGGGGTGAACTGGCTGGATCTGGCGAAAATCGGCAGCCTGAGTTTCGAAGCCCCCGATCTGCGCCGCTTCCCCTGCCTGGGCCTGGCCTACCAGGCCCTGGCCGCCGGCGGCGCCGCAACCGCCATCCTCAACGCCGCCAACGAGGAGGCCGTCGCCGCTTTCCTGCAGCGGCGCATCCCCTACCTGGCCATCGCCTCCACCCTGGATCAAGTCCTGCAAAAACTGGCGGGTGAAAAGGCGGATTCCCTGGAAGACCTGCTGGCCGCCGACGCGGCCGCCCGCCAGGCCGCGCGGGAACTCATCGCCGCCGCGGCCGTCCGCATGGCATGACCACCCTGCTCGCCTTCCTGGCCACCCTGGCCATCCTCATCGTCTTCCACGAGTTCGGCCACTACCTGGTGGCGCGCCTGGCCGGCGTCAAGGTCCTGCGCTTTTCCGTGGGCTTCGGCAAGGTCATCGCCAGCCGGACCGACCGGCACGAGACCGAGTGGGCCCTCTCCGCCATCCCCCTGGGCGGTTACGTCAAGATGCTGGACGAGCGCGAGGCCCCGGTGCCTGCCGAGGCCCTCGACCAGGCTTTCAACCGCAAGTCCCTGGGCGCCCGCGCGGCCATCGTCGCGGCCGGACCCCTGGCCAATTTCCTGCTCGCCATCCTGCTGTTCTGGGGCTTGTTCATGGCCGGCACGCCGATCCTGAAACCGGTGCTGGGCGAGCCGCCGGCCGCATCGGCCGCCGCCCAGGCCGGCATCCGCGCCGGTGACACGGTGCTCGCGGTGAATGGCGAGCCGGTGGAAAGCTTCCAGGACCTGCACTGGCTGGTCCTGCGCCACGCCGTCGGTGGCGCCCCGCTGCGCCTGGACACGCGCGACGAGCAAGGTCACCTCGCCTTCCGCACCCTGAGTCTGGCCGAGGCCGACGCCAACCTGGAGCAATCACCTCTTGTCACCCTCGGCCTGCAACGTTTCCGTCCGCAACTGCCCGCCGTGCTCGGCGAACTCAGCGGCGACGGCGTGGCGGCGCGGGCCGGCCTGCAAGCGGGTGACCGGGTACTGGAAGTCGATGGCCAGGCCATCGAGCACTGGGATGCGCTGGTGGAGCGGGTGCGAGCCGCGCCGGGACAGCCCCTCGCCCTGCTGGTCCAGCGGCGGGACGAAATCCGGACTTACACCCTGGTGCCGGCCGAGGTGGTCGCCGGCAACGAGCGCGTCGGGCGCATCGGCGCCGCTCCCCGCCTCGACCCGGAACGGATGGCGCCCTATCTGGGCGAGGCGCGTTATGGCGTGCTCGAGGCATTGCAGAGGGCGACCGCGCGCACCTGGGAATTGTCCGTGTTCAGCCTGGAAATGCTGGGCCGCATGGTCATTGGCCAGGTCTCCCTGAAGAACCTGTCCGGGCCCATCACCATCGCCGACTACGCCGGCCAGTCGGCGCAGACCGGCCTGGCCTCGTTCATCGCTTTCCTGGCCCTGGTCAGCGTAAGCCTCGGCGTCCTCAATCTGCTGCCCGTGCCGTTACTGGATGGAGGTCACTTGCTGTATTATCTCGCCGAATTCGTGATGGGCAGGCCGGTGCCGGAACGGGTGCAGGAGATCGGCCAGAGAATCGGCATCGGCATTCTGGCGCTGCTCATGTTCTTCGCGATCTACAACGACCTCCAGCGACTCTTCCTCGGATAAGCCTTCCCATGGTTTTCTTTCGTCCCAGCCTGCTGGCCATCGCCCTGCTTGCCGCAACCCAGGCGCAGGCCTTCCAGCCTTTTCAGATCAAGGACATCCGTGTCGAAGGCATCCAGCGCACCGAGGCCGGTACGGTGTTCAGCTACCTGCCGGTCAAGGTGGGAGAAACGCTGACGCCCGACAAGGCCTCCGAGGCCATCAAGGCCCTGTACGCCACCGGCTTCTTCAAGGATGTGCGCCTGGAAACCGGCAACGACGTGCTCATCGTGCTGGTCGAGGAACGGCCCGGCATCGCCAGCGTCGATTTCTCCGGCATGAAGGAATTCCCCAAGGACGACATCAAGAAAGGACTCAAGGATCTCGGCCTGGGCGAAGGCCGCATCCTCGACAAGGCCCTGCTCGACCGTGCGGAACAGGAACTCAAGCGCCAGTACTTCAACCGCGGCATGTACGCCGTGCAGGTCAAGGTCACCACCACGCCGCTGGAACGCAACCGGGCGGCGGTGAACTTCGACGTCAGCGAGGGCGGTGTGGCCAAGATCCGCTCCATCAACATCGTCGGCAGCCAGGCGTTCAAGGAAAAGGACCTGCTCAAGCTGTTCAACCTCACCACCCCCACCTGGATGTCGTGGTGGACCAAGAACGATCAGTATTCCAAACAAAAACTCGCGGGTGACCTGGAAACCCTGCGCTCGCACTACCTCAACCGGGGCTATCTGGAATTCGCCATCAAATCCACGCAGGTCTCCATCACCCCGGACAAACAGGACATCTACATCACCATCAATGTCAGCGAAGGCGAGCGATTCACCGTTTCCGACTTCCGTCTGGCGGGTGACATGCCCATCCCCGAGGAAGAGCTGAAAGCGTTGGTCACCCTGAAACCGGGCGATGTGTTCTCGCGGGAAAAGCTCAACGAATCCGCCAAGAAGATGAGCGAGCGCCTGGGCAACGACGGCTATGCCTTCGCCAACGTCAACGCGGTGCCGGAGATCGACAAGGAGAAACGCACCGCCAGTTTCACCTTCCTGATTGATCCGGGCCGCAAGGTCTACGTGCGCCGCATCAACGTCACCGGCAACACCAAGACCAAGGACGAGGTGGTGCGCCGCGAGATGCGCCAGATGGAAGGCGGCTGGTATGCCGCCGACAAGCTCACGCGTTCACGCGAACGCGTGGAACGTCTGGGCTTCTTCAAGGAAACCACGCTGGAGACGCCGCCGGTGCCGGGCACCACCGACCAGGTCGACGTCAACGTCAACGTCGAGGAAATGCCCACCGGCAACATTCTGCTGGGCGCCGGTTTTTCCAGTTCCGACGGCATCGTCCTGTCGGGCTCGGTCTCCCAGAACAACCTGTTCGGCACCGGCAACCGCCTGGCCGCGCAGATCAACAGCGGCAGCGTCAACACGGTGTATTCGCTGTCCTTCACCAACCCCTATTTCACCAAGGACGGTGTCAGCATGGGCTACGACGTCTTCCGCAGGAAGACCGACACCTCGGAACTGAACGACGTCGCCGACTACGATACCGACACGGCTGGTCTTGGCATCCGCTTCGGCATACCCATCGCCGAAAAGGAAACCATCAACTTCGGCCCCGTCCTGGAAAGAACCAAGCTCACCCTGCACAGCGAAGCCCCCAATGTCTATTACAAGGATGCCGGCAACTATTCCTCCGAATGCGCGGCGCAGGTGGGCAAGCCCAAGACGGGCTGCAAGTCCACGACCGACAACTTGCGTTTAGACGCGAGCTGGGCGCGTGACAGCCGCGACAGCCTGCTCTACCCCACCAAGGGCAGTTTGCAGAGACTGTCTTTCGAAGTGGGCACCCCGGTCGGCGATCTCAACTATTACAAGGTCAATTACCAGTACCAGTGGCTCACCCCCCTGTCGCGCACGGTCAGTCTTCTTCTCAACGGCGAGATCGGCATCGGCGGCGGCTACAGCGATAAGGAATTGCCGCTGTTCCGCAACTACTTCGCCGGCGGCATGAGCACGGTGCGCGGCTTCGAATCCGGCGCCCTGGGGCCGAAAAACAAGGATTCGGCCGGCAAGATTTTCTCCATCGGTGGCGACAAGCGCATCGTCGGCAACGCGGAACTGCTCTTCCCCATGCCCGGCATGGGCAACGACCGTTCCGTGCGCCTATCGGCCTTCGTCGATGTCGGCGCCGTCACCGGTCCGGATGATTACCGCGGACGCTACAGGGATCTCTCCGACACCGACGCCTGGCGCTATTCCGCCGGTCTGGCGGTGACCTGGCTGTCCCCCATGGGACCGCTCAAGCTGTCGCTGGCAAAACCCATCAACGCCGAGGACGACGAAACCGAGGAAGTCTTCCAGTTCCAGTTCGGCAGCGTGTTCTGACGAGGTGCATACCATGAAACGCCTGATCCTCATTCCCCTGCTCCTGCTGTGTTCCAGTCTGGCCTTCGCCAATACCGGCCTGAAGATCGGCTTCGTCAACACCGAGAAGGTGTTCCGCGAATCCGCCCTGGCCGTGCGCGCGCAGAAGAAACTGGAGGCGGAATTCAAGAACCGCGAGCAGGAAATCCAGAAGCAGGTGAAACAGGCGCGCGACCTGCAGGCCGGCCTGGAAAGGGACAGCCTCACCCTGTCGGAGTCGGATCGGCGCAAGAAGCAGAATGAGCTGACCCAGTTGTCACGCGAGCTGCAGCAGGCGCAGCGTGATTTCCGCGAGGATCTCAATACCCGCAAGAACGAGGAATTCGCCGCCGTGCAGGATCGGGCGCGCAAAACCATTACGGAAATCGCCGAGCGTGAAAAATTCGACCTCATCGTCGAGAACGTGATCTACGCGAGCCCCAGGGTGGATATCACCGACCGGGTGCTCAAGGCGCTCGATCGCTGATATTCCGCATTCCAGTTCAACAGGGACAGGTTCCTCACGTTCATGCCCGCCCTGACGCTGGACGAACTGCGCGCCCGCCTGGGCGGCACCTTGCGCGGCGACGGCGGCACCACTCTGCGCGGCGGCGCCTCCCTCGAAAGCGCGGGAGGGGACCAGTTGTCCTTCCTGATCGGCGCAAAGCACCTTGCCCAGGCGCGCGCCTCACGCGCCGGCGCGCTGATCATTCCAGAATCCCTGACCGAAGACCTGCCGCAGCCCTGCCTGGCGGTCGCCAATCCGCATGCCGCCTTCGCGCGCGCCCTCGGCATGTTGCATGTCGAGCCCGGCCTGCCGGCCGGCCGCCATGCCAGCGCCGTCATCGCCGAGGACGCGAGCGTGCACCCGGAGGCGCGCATCGGTCCGCACGTTTACATCGGCGCGGGCGCCTCGGTGGGCGCGCGCAGCATGCTGCACGCCGGCTGCGTCGTCGGCGTCGGCGCGCGCATCGGCGAGGATTGCCTGCTGCATCCGCGCGTCAACGTGCAGCATGGCTGCGTGGTGGGCGATCGCGTCATCCTGCACCCAGGCTGCGTCATCGGCTCCGATGGTTTCGGCTTGGCCTGGGAGGCGGATGATGCCGGCGGACACTGGCTCAAGGCGCCGCAGATCGGCCGCGTGCTGCTTGGCGACGACGTCGAG
>JBBIIR010000080.1:0-8370 GCA_037446455.1 Hydrogenophilales bacterium
GACGAGATACGTTTCGGCCGTCCCGCGACCCGCCAGGAGGATGGCTTACAGAACTTAGCGCGTTATTCCCACACCCAGGAAATCGAGGTCGAGGAGATCGAGCAGGAAGTCTTCGTGCGTGAGTGGAGCCAAACCCAGGTCGATCTGGTCGCCGGCGATGCCTCGCATGCGGACGCGGCGGGTCCGCATGCTGTCGATCGCCGGCTGCCGAACTTCGAGCGGCGTCATCCCAAGAATGACCGGCGGGCCGGCAAAGGCCATGACCGGCGGACGAACGGCACGGTCGGCAGCCATCGACCCAGCGGCATGTAGCATCCGTATTCCGCTTTGCCGCGAAGGGCCGGCAGCGCAAGGCTTGGGACGCCGTCCTTGGGGCCATACAATCCAGTCTTTTCCGCCGCCCCGAACGCCCATGACCGATGACGACGCCATCCTGCGCGCCAAGCTCAACGCCGACACCGGCCAGTTGGATTGGAGTGAGCTGGAGCGCCATTTCGCGCGCGGCGTGGTGATCCGGGTGGCGGCCGGCGTCGATTTGCTCGACGTCGCCCTGGCCATGGCCAGGGATGACGCGGCGACCCTGCGTGGCCCAGGCCGGCGCCGCCGAGGCCAGCCTCTGGCACGCCGCCGGCAGCCGTTTCTGGGCCGTGGTGGTGGCGCCCTGGGTGCTGGTCCAGGAAGTCGCCGGCCATCCTTCCCAACGACCCAACTAGCCGGGCCGCAACGTATGGCGCTCAAGGCGACCATCTTCAAGGCCGAACTCGAGGTCGCCGACATGGACCGCGAGCATTACGCGGCCTACAGCCTCACCCTGGCGCGGCATCCTTCCGAGACCGACGAGCGCATGATGGTCCGCCTGCTCGCCTTCGCCCTGTTTGCCGATGCAGGGCTCGCCTTCGGCAAGGGGCTCTGCGTCGATGACGAGCCGGAACTGTGGCAGCGCGACGCGACCGGCGCCATCGAGCGCTGGATCGACGTCGGCCTGCCCGACCCGAAATGGATCCGCAAGGCCTGCAACCGTGCGCGGCACGTGGTGATCGTCGCCTACGGCGGGCGCCAGGCGGAGATCTGGTGGCGGCAGGCCGGCGCCGACCTGGAACGCCTCGACAATCTGCGCGTCCTCGCCCTGCCGCAGGAGGCCAGCCGCGCGCTGGCGGCCATGGCGGCGCGCGGCATGCGCCTGCAATGCAGCATCCAGGACGGCATCGCCTGGGTGACGGACGGCAACAACTCCGTGCAGGTCGAGCCGATCCTCCTGCGCGAGGAGACGGGCTGAGCGCCCGCGTCCGCATGCGCAGGCTCGAATTCCGATTGCGGGGCGACTATGTCGCGCTCTGCGACCTGCTCAAGCTGGTCGGCCTCGCCGACAGCGGCGGCCAGGGCAAGGCCCTGGTGGCCTCCGGACGGGTGCGCGTCGACGGCCGGCCGGAAAGCCGCAAGACCGCGAAGATACGCGCCGGACAATGGGTGGAATGCGACGGCACGGAAATCCGCGTCGAGGCGGCCTGATCCCCGCTGGAATTCGCTCTAAGATGGTGGTGTCATCCACAGGAGAAGGTGCATGCCCGACGATCCCCTCATCCGCGCGACCCTGGCGCCCAAGCCCGGCATGATCAAGCTGACCCACGTGATGTACGCCCTGCACGCCTTCAGCGCCCTGACCGGTCTGGTCAGCGCCGCCTTCATCGTCACCGCCTTCCTGTCCGGATGGCCGTCCATCATCGCCGTGGCGCTGAATTTCATGAACCGCGGAGAAGTGCGGGAAACCTGGCTGGATTCGCATTTCCGCTGGCAGATGCGGACCTTCTGGTATGCCCTCGTCTGGATGCTGGTGGCGGGCCTGTTCGCCCTGACCCTCATCGGCATCCCCGCGGCCATCGTGCTCATGCTCGGCGTCGGCATCTGGGTGCTCTATCGTCTGGCGCGCGGCTGGAGTGCGCTCGGCGCCGAGCGTCCGCTGGCGATCTGAGGAACGGGTCGTGCTTGCGGAGTTATGATGACGCCGCGCCAACCCGGAGCGCGCGCGTTCGCATTCAACAGGAGGGGTACCCCATGAGGAACCAGGCAATTGCGGCGCTGGCGCTCGCCTTGGCCATCGCCAAAGTCCCCGCGCTGGCCGAGGAGGATGCCTTCGACAAGGCCATGCATACCTATGGCTGCGCCGATTACCCCAAGGCCTTCGCCATGGTCGTGCCCCTGGCCGAGAGCGGCCATGTCCTGGCGCAATACCAGATGGCGCCGATGCTGGAGCAGGGGCAGGGCGCCGCCGCCAACCTCGCGGAAGCCTACAAGTGGTATGGCAAGGCTGCCGCGTTCGACGTTGCCGCCCGCCTGGGCTACGCCGTCGCCGGTGACTGGCGCGGCATGGTGGCCAAGACCCTGAACGACGAGCAGATGACCAAGGCGCGGAAGACCTCGGCGGAACTGCTGGCCCGGCGCCCGGCCGCAGCCCTCGACCGCATTCGCTGAACCCGCGACGCTATTTCTACTGACGCCGCGTCCGCCTCGGCATCGCGGCGCTAGCCGATTCCGCCGCCGCCGGGCCGCATGGGCTTTGCGCGCGGCGCAGGGCGACGTGGGCGCGCACCATGGCCGGAATGCGCCGCGCCCAGTCGCGCTCCTCGGGGCTTGCCAGCAGCTGGTGAAACAGGCCGCGCACGAAGGCCAGGGTGTCCATGGCCAGGGCGCGCGGGTCCAGGCCGTCGCGCAAGGTGCCCTTGGCCTGCGCGCGCCGATAGGCGAGTTCGGCGTCCACCAGGAATTGCAGGCCGGGCTTGTTGAGTTCCTCCAGCACGCCGGCGAAGTCATCCACGTATTCACAGCGCAGGAAGATGATCTCGAACATCTGCCGCACCCGTTCGCTTTCCAGAATGGCCTGGAACAAGGCCAGGATGCTTTGCTCGATGCCGTCCAGGGGATCGGCCAGATTTTCCGCCAGGATCAGGCTGTGGCCCTTGTCCAGCAGGGGCAGGGAAATCTGCTCGCGCATGGCGAAGAACAGTTCCGTCTTGTTGGCGAAATGCCAGTACACCGCGCCACGCGTGACGCCGGCGGCCTTGGCGACTTCCTCCAGGGTGGTGCGGCTGACGCCGCGGGCGTGAAACGCGCGCAGCGCCGCCTCCAGAATCCGCTGGCGGGTCAGTTCCGCCTCGGCCTTGGTCTTACGCGCCATGGCGGCGCCTCGCGGGGGTTATCCGCATGGCGCGGATTCGTTCGAAGGCTGTGGTCATCCTGCATATCCTCGAAGGCGATTCAGATACCCCTGATTTTACATACATGCATGATTGTATATACTGCCGGGACCCTGTTCCTCCATCCGGAGAAGTAGTCATGCCCGCCCCCACCGCCCGCATTCCCAGCGTCCTGGCTGGCACGAGTTTGGTCTTGCTGCTCGGAGTCCTGCTTGGCTGTGCGGACCCGGGGGCCGATGCGCGCGGCCAGCAAGACGGGCAGGGCGGCATGCCGCCGCTGCCGGTGACGGTGATCGAGGTCCAGCCCAGTCGTGTGCCCGTCGCCGTGGAAGTCATGGCGCAGACCGAAGGCGCCCGCGAGACCGAGGTGCGCGCGCGCGTCGGCGGGCTGTTGCTGAAACGCCTGTTCGAAGAGGGCATGCCGGTGCGCGCCGGCCAGCCGCTGTTCCAGATCGACCCGGCGCCGCACGAGATCGCCCTCGCCCGGGCCCGCGCCAACCTGGAGGAGGCGCGGGCGCGCGCCGAGCAGGCCGCGCGCGAGGTCGTTCGCATGAAGGGTCTGCTCGAACGGCAGGCCATCAGCCGCCGCGAGTTCGATGACGCCACCTCGCTGGACGCGGTGTCGCGCGCGGCGGTGCGCGCGGCGGAAGCGGCGGTGCGCCAGGCCGAGCTGAATCTGTCCTGGACCACGGTCACCGCGCCGGTGTCGGGGCAGAGCGGGCGGGCGGTGAAATCCGAGGGGAATCTCATCGTCGCCGGCACGGCGGACAGCCTGCTCACCACCATCCACCAGTCCGACCCCATGTGGGTGCGCTTCAGCCTGGCCGAAAGCGACGTCGCCAAGTTGCCGGGCGGACGCCTGCACGCCCGCGCCATCCAGGGCGTGGAACTGGTGCTGGCGGACGGCTCCCTGTATCCGCGCCGCGGGCGCGTGAATTTCCTGGCCGGACGACGGCCGCCTGCTGCCCGGCCATTTCGTGCGCGTGCGCCTGCTGGCGGGCCAGCGTGACAACGCTTTCCTGGTGCCGCAGGCGGCCGTGCAGGAGAGCGAACTGGGGCGCATGGTCATGCTGGCGGGCGCCGACGACAAGGTGGTGCCGCGTCCGGTGGTCGCCGGCGAATGGCTGGGCCGCGACTGGGTGATCCTGGAAGGCTTGCAGGCCGGCGACCGCGTCATCGTCGACAATCTCATGAAGCTGCGTCCAGGCGCCTCGGTGCTTCCGCACAAGTCCGGCGAGATGCCGGCGGGGATGGGGGGCGCGCCGGGGGCGGGTGGTGCCGGCAAACCGGCGGCCAAGGGCTGAGGTAGATCGCGATGTCCCGCTTCTTCATCCACCGCCCCATCTTCGCGGCGGTGCTCTCCATCATCATCGTCATCGCTGGTCTGGTTGCGTCCCAGGTACTGCCGGTCGCCCAATATCCCCAGATCGCGCCGCCGACGGTGCTGATCACCGCGACCTATCCGGGCGCTTCCGCCGAGACCCTGATGCGCACCGTCGCGGCACCCATCGAGGAACAGTTGAACGGCGTCGAGGGCATGACGTATTTCGAATCCTCCTCCTCGGCCAACGGCAGCGTGGTCATCACCGCCACTTTCGCGGTGGGTGCCGACGTCGATCAGGCCACGGTCAACGTCAACAACCGGGTGAAGGCGGCGGAGCCGCGCCTGCCCGAGGAGGTGCGGCGGAACGGCGTGCTCGTGCAGAAGCGCTCCAACGACTTCCTGCAGGTCATCGGCATGGAGGCACGGGATGCGCGCTACGACACCCTGTTCCTGTCCAACTATGCCAGCCTCAACATCGCCGACGAGTTGAAGCGGCTACAAGGTGTCGGCGACGTCGTCGTCTTCGGCGCCCAGGACTACGCCATGCGCATCTGGCTGAAGCCCGACCGCATGGCGCAACTGGGTCTCACCACCAGCGATATCGCCGCCGCCATCCGCGCCCAGAACGCGCAGAACGCGGCCGGCAAGATCGGCCAGGAGCCGGCGCCGGCCGACCAGGTGCTGGTCTACACCGTCACCGCCAAGGGCCGCCTGCTGACCCCGGAGCAGTTCGGCGACATCGTCCTGCGCGCCGGCGGCCCCGACGGCCTGCTGCGCCTGCGCGACGTGGCGCGCATCGAACTGGGCGCCAACAGCTACGAGCAGAGCGTCACCCTGGACGGACGTCCGACCATCGCCCTGGGCGTGTTCCTGCAGACCGGCGCCAACGCGCTGGAAACCGCGCAGCGGGTCAACGCCAAGATGGAGGAGTTGAAGAAGAAATTCCCCGAGGGGCTCGGCTACATCATTCCCTACGACACCACCCGCTTCATCAGCGCCTCGATTTACGAGGTCGAGCACACCCTGGCGATCGCCGTCCTGCTGGTGCTGGGCGTGGTCTACCTGTTCCTGCAAAGCTGGCGGGCGACCCTGATCCCCATGGTGGCGGTGCCCGTCTCGCTCATTGGCAGCTTCGCCGGCCTTTGGCTGTTCGGCTTTTCCATCAACACCCTGACCCTGTTCGCCCTGGTGCTGGCCATCGGCATCGTCGTCGACGACGCCATCGTCGTGCTGGAGAACGTCGAGCGGCACATCGCCGAGGGTCTGAAGCCCTTCGACGCCGCCGTGCTGGCGATGAAGGAGGTACAGGGCGCGGTCATCGCCATCGTCCTCGTGCTGTGCGCGGTGTTCATTCCCGTCGCCTTCATGGGCGGCATCGCCGGCACCCTCTACCGCCAGTTCGCGGTGACGGTGGCCATCGCCGTGGTCATCTCCGGCGTCGTCGCGCTGACCCTGACGCCGGCCCTGTGCGCCCTGCTGCTCAAGGCCGGGCACAGGGAATCGCGCCTGTTCCGGCCCTTCAACCGCTTGTTCGCGGCCTTCACCCGCTCCTACGTGGCCAGCGTGGGGCTCAGCCTGCGCCACGGCATCGTCGGCCTGGCGCTGTTCGGCCTGGTCATCGGCGCCGGTGCCTGGCTGCTGCGCGGCATCCCCGGCAGTTTCGTACCCGAGGAAGACCAGGGCTACTTGATCGCCGCCCTCCTGCTGCCGGACGGCGCCACCCTCAAGCGCACCGCCGCCACCGGCGAGCAGTTGCGCCAGGCGCTCATGCGCGACCCCGCCGTCGCGCACACTTTCGTGGTCTCCGGTTTCGACCTCATCGGCGGCGGCAACAAGCCCAACGCCGGTACCATCTTCATTCCGCTGAAACCCTGGAACGAACGCCAGTCCAGCGCGGGCGAGCTGGCCGCCAGGTTCATGGGCGCCGGCATGATGCTGCCGGACGGTCTCGGCCTGGTGTTCAACCCGCCGCCCATCATGGGCCTGGGCACCGCCGGCGGCTTCGAGGTCTATGTGCAGAACAGGGTGGACGGCGACCCCATGAAACTCAACGCGGTGGTGCAGGATTTCATGGCCGCCCTGCAAAGCCGCAAGGAGTTCTCGCGCATCAACACCTTCTTCCGGCCCACCATCCCCCAGCTCTACGTGGAAGTGGACGAGGCCAAGGCGCTGTCGCTGGGCATACCGCTCTCCAGCATCTACGAGACCCTGCAGAGCACCATGGGCTCCCTGTACGTCAACGACTTCAACAAGGCGGGTCGCGTCTACCGCGTGCAATTGCAGGCCGAGGCGGCCTACCGCCTGAAGCCGGAGGATCTGGGCAAGGTCTACGTGCGCAGTGCCACCAGCCACGCCATGATTCCCCTGGCGGCGGTGAGCAGGGTGAAGCACATCGTCGGCCCCGAGCAGGTGGAGCGCTTCAACGGCTTCGTCGCCGCGAAGATCCTGGGCGACAGCGTGCCGGGCGTGAGTTCCGGCGACGCCCTCAAGCTGGTCGAGGAGGTGGCCGCGCAGACCCTGCCCGCCGGCTACGAGATCGCCTGGACCGGCCAGGCCTACCAGCAGAAGCAGACCGGCTCGTCCTCGACGCAGGCCTTCGTCTTCGCCATCGTCATGGTGTTCCTGATCCTGGCCGCCCAGTTCGAGAAGTGGTCCCTGCCGCTGGCGGTGATCATGGCCGTGCCCTTCGCCCTGCTCGGCGCCCTGGTCGCGGTGTTCCTGCGCGGCATGCCGAACGACATCTACTTCCAGATCGGCCTGGTGGTGCTGATCGGCCTGGCTTCGAAGAACGCCATCCTCATCGTCGAATTCGCCGCGCAGAAGCTGGAGCAGGGCATGAGCCTGGTGGAGGCGGCGAAGGAGGGCGCGCGCCTGCGCCTGCGGCCCATCATCATGACCTCGATGGCCTTCATCCTCGGCGTCTTCCCGCTGGTCATCGCCACCGGCGCCGGTGCCGCCGCCCGTCGCTCCATGGGTACCGGCGTGTTCGGTGGCATGCTCGCCGCCACTTTCGTCGCCACCCTGTTCATCCCGTTGTTCTTCAAATGGCTGTCGCGCGGCAAGGTCACCCGCGTCGTCGCCCGGCCGGAACCGGCTGCCGTCGCCGAGGAGCAGGCATGATCCTTGATCCTGGATTCCTCGGTTGGACTTGTAGGTTTTGCACCCGGGCTCCCTCACCCGCCGCTCCGCGTCGGCCTCTCCCGGAGGGAGAGGCAAAAAGCATCCCCTCTCCCTCCGGGAGAGGGGCGGGGGTGAGGGAACAGCCTGTGCTTACTGGCTTTGCGTTGAATAGGCGCTGTCCAACCGAGGAATCAAGGATGATGCGCATCCCGCCATTATTACTGGCCTGTCTGGCGCTGGCCGGCTGCCAGGCCGTGGGGCCCGATTACACGCGTCCCGCCGTCTCCCTGCCCGCCAGCTATGCCGCCGCTTCGGAGGAGGGCCAGGCGCGCGTCCGCGCGGATTGGTGGACGCTGTTCGCCGATCCCCTGCTGGACGCGTTGATCGCGCGCACCCAGGCCGGCAACTTCGATCTGCAGGCCGCCGTCGCCCGAGTCGAACAGGCCGAGGCCGCCCTGCGCGTGGTCGGCGCCGCGCGGGCGCCCGCGCTGGACCTGGACGCCGGCGCCAGCCGCATGCGTTCCAGCACGCAAACCGGCATGCCCATGCCGCAGTACAGCAGCGAGTTCGGGCTGGGCCTGTCGACGGCTTTCGAGCTGGATTTCTGGGGACGCCTGCGCCGCGCCGAGGAGGCGGCGCGCGCCAATTTCCTGGCCAGCCGGCATGCGCGCGACAGCCTGCGCATCTCCCTGGCGGGCATGCTGGCCCACACCTATTTCAGCCTGCGTGCACTCG
>JBBIIR010000081.1:0-8355 GCA_037446455.1 Hydrogenophilales bacterium
CGGCGGCCTGGGAAACGAAGTTGGCCATGCCGAGGGATTCGGCGCGGGCCAGTTCCTGCTCGGCCAGGCGCGCCTCGGCGGCGGCGGCGCGGGCGGTCTCCCGGGCGGCCAGCAGGGCGGCCTGGGTCGCCTCCACCCGCGCCTGGGCCTGGGCGCGGCTGCGCGGGTCCAGGCTGGCGGCGCGGGCGGGTTCGATGAAGGCCACCGCCTGGCCGACGGCGACCGCATCGCCCACCTTCAGGCTGATGCGGCGCGACTGGCCGGCCACCGGCGCGGCCACCACGTAGCGCTCGCGCACCCGCGTGCGGCCCTCCTCCTCCACCGTCACCGCCAGGTGGCCCTGGCGCGCCTCGATCAGCTCCACCGGCACGGGACGGGGCATGAAGCCGTAGCCGATGCCCGCCGCCAGGATCAGGGCGACGACCAGGTAACCGATGCGCGCACGCCATTTCATGTCGCTCATTCCCTCGTCTTCAGCACGCCCACCAGGTCCAGCCGGCCCAGTTGACGCCACACCAGCAGGCCGGAGATGACGGCGGAGACCGTCACCACCAGCGCGCTCAGGGCGAAATTGTAGGGCTCCAGCACCAGCGGCAGGCGATAGAGATCGGATTCGAACACCACCACCAGGATGCCGCACAGGCCGACGCCCACCAGGAAGCCCAGGGGGATGGCGGCGAGGGTGAGCAGCGCCAGCTCGCCCAGCAGGATGTAGGCGATCTCGCCGTGGGTGAAGCCCAGCACGCGCAGGCTGGCGAGTTCCCGCGCGCGCTCGGACAGGGCGATGCGGGCGCTGTTGTAGACCACGCCGAAGGCGATGGTGGCGGCCAGCAGGGTGGCCACCATGTTGAAGAACAGCACGAATTGGCCGAGGGTGTCGTAGAAGCTGCGGATGGCGGCGGCGTGGGCCACCATGCCCAGCACCCGCGGGCGCTCGTGCAGACGGGCGTAGAGGTCGCTGGCGGCGTCGGCTTCGTGTCCCAGGTAAGCGCCGGATACCACGTGCCCCTCGCGCAGCAGGGCGTTGAGATCCTCCTGGCGCATGTAGGCGGAAACCCCGAGATACTGCTTGGTGATGCCCAGCACCGGCACGCGCAGCACCTGGCGCCGGCCTTCCAGCACTTCCACCGTCAGCAGCTCGCCGGGCTTCACGCGCAGGATGTTGTTCGCCAGATGGTCGGTGAGGACGATGCCGCCGGGCGGGATGCGGACCGGGCGCAGGTCCTCGTCCAGCGAGCGGTGCAGCACGCCGTCGGGCTGGATGCCGTACACCGCCGAGCGGTAGTGGTACTGGCCGAAGCGCAGGTTCGCCGCCACGTCGCGGAAGCCTTCGACGTGGCGCACACCGGGCAACTGCGCCAGCTCGAACAGGGCGCGGCCGCTGGTGGGCTCGACGAAGCCCACCGCCAGGTCCTCGCGCGCGGCCTGGCGGAACTGCACATCCACCATGAAATCGATGGCGCCGCGCTGGTAGTTGCCGACCATCATCAGGCCGCCGGCGCAGGCGATGCCGAACACCGTCAGCAGCGACTTCAGCGGCCGCCGCTCGATGTGGCGCAGGATCATGCGCGAGGGCTGGTTCAGCAGACCTTGCAGGCCCAGCCGTTCCAGCAGCGTGGCGCGATACACCGTCGGCGTCTCCGGACGCATGCCTTCCGCCGGCGGCAGGCGCGCCGCCCGCCCCACCGCCACCAGGGCGCCGCTCGCCGCCGCCAGGCCGGCCACACCCAGGGCGATGGCGATGACGCCGGGATTGAGGATGTAGTCCAGGTAGGGGAAGCGGTACAACTCCATGTACACCCCGGCCAGGCCGAGGCCGAACCAGGCGCCCAGGGCGACGCCGCCGGCGACGCCGATGCCGGCCACCAGCAGCACCAGCTTGAGGTAATGCCAGCCGATGGCCAGCGGCCGGTAGCCGAAGGCCTTGAGGATGGCGATCTGCTCGCGCTGGGTGGCGATGAGGCGGGCCACCACGACGTTCAGCAGGAAAGCCGCCACCCCCAGGAAGATGGAGGGGAACACCGTCGCGGTGGTCTGCAACTGCTTCAATTCCTCGGCCAGGAAGCGGTTGGAGAACTGGTCCTTGCGCGCGAAGGCGCCGATGCCGCCATAGCGCGCCAGCAGCCCGTCCAGAAGGTCGATGACGGCCTGCGCCTCGGCCCCCGGCGTCAGCGTCAGGCTGACGTTGTTGAAGGCGCCGTCCATGTCGTAGGCGGCGGCCAGGGCGTGGCGGCCCATCCACAGCACGCCGTAGCGCTTGAAGTCGGGAAACATGGCCCCCGGCGCGATCTGGTAGACGTATTCCGGCGACAGGGCCACGCCGACCACGGTGAGGGCCTTGCGCTTGCCGTAGATGACCGCGTGGATGTGGTCGCCGGGATGCAGGCCGTGGGCGTCGGCGAAGGTGTCGCTGACGATGACCTCGTCGCCGCTGTAGGGCGTCAGCCAGCGTCCGCGCTTCAGGTGCAGGGTGTTGAGCAGGGGCTGGCCGGTGTCGGGCAGGGAGGACAGCACGCCGGTGACCGGATCGGTGAAGCCCGCCACCTCCAGCTTGACCACCGCCACCACACGCGTTTCCAGGCGCTCCACGCCGGGGATTTCGGCAAGCCGCGCGGCCACCGCTTCCGGCGCCCGCGTCAGCCGGGTGAACACCTGGGCGAAACGGTAATCCCGGTAGAACAGGTCGCGGCTGGCCACCAGGGAATCGTAGGTGGACAGGGACATGACCAGGGTCGCCACGCCGCCCGCGATCACCGCCGCGATCGCCAGCGCCTGGCCGCGCATGTGCCAGAGGTCGCGCAGGAGCTTGAGATTGAGGGCGGTCATCGCCTCACCAGCTCAACTCCCGCGCCGCCCGCTTCACCGCATTGCGCCGCTCCTCGACGATATGCCCGTCGGACAGGCGGATCACCCGGTCGGCCATGTCGGCGATGCCGGCGTTGTGGGTGATCAGCACGGTCAGCGTGCCCAGTTCCCGGTTCACCTTCTCCAGGGCTTCCAGGACGACGACGCCGGTGGCGGAATCCAGCGCGCCGGTGGGTTCGTCGCACAGCAGCACGGCGGGATTCTTGGCGATGGCGCGGGCGATGGCGACGCGCTGCTGCTCGCCGCCGGAGAGCTGGGCCGGGAAATGGTCCAGGCGCTCGCCCAGGCCGACCAGGCGCAGGGCGTCCTTGGGGCGCATGGGGGACTGGGAGATTTCGGTCACCGCCGCCACGTTCTCCTGCGCGGTCAGGCTGGGAATCAGGTTGTAGAACTGGAAGACGAAGCCGACGTGGTCACGGCGAAAGCGGGTCAGCGCCTCCGCATCGGCGATCGAGAGATTGCGCTCCAGGTAAAACACCTCGCCCGCCGTGGGCGTATCCAGCCCGCCCAGGATATTCAGCAGCGTGGACTTGCCGCTGCCGGACGGCCCCAGCAGCACCACCAACTCCCCCGCGCGGAACTCCAGGTCGATGCCGCGCAAGGCATGCACCTCCACTTCCCCCATGCGGTAAACCTTGGTCAGCCCCTTGGCGCGGAATACCGTGGTTGCATCAGCGGTTGTTGTAGCAGACATGCTTCAGGATAGCGTTTTGTAGGGCGCAATAAGCGCTGCGCTTTTTGCGCCCTACTCAGGCTAATACACGATGTGTATCATGAAGACACTTCCGGAACAGACCGAGGCCAATCATCCTTGATTCCTCGGTTGAACACGTCCGAAGGCGCGGCTGTGCGGGTGTCTGGCGCGAAGCGACGACGCCGCGGGGTCGTTCCCCGCAAGGAGGCGCGACAAAGCCAGGCGCCCGCACAGACGCGAAAGCGGGCGTGTAGCGGGCTCACCCAAATGGTGAACCGCGTCGAAGGCGCAAACGTCGGCAACCATGCGGATGTTCGAAGATCAATGAGCGGTCAACCGAGGAATCAAGGATCATGCAGACCACCCCAACGACAGAGACCGCCACCCGCGCGGTCAACCTGCGCGTCCGTGCAGACATCCGCGACCTGATTGACCGCGCCGCGCAAAGCCAGGGCAAATCGCGCTCGGAATTCATGATCGACGCCGCCCGCCGGGCCGCTGAAGACGCGCTGCTCGACCAGACGCTGGTGCGCGTCGATGCGCAAACCTACGCCCACTTCCTCAGCGTGCTCGACCAACCGCCAAGCGGCGAAGGCTACGAGCGTCTGATGCAAGCGGCGAAACCCTGGCAGGCCTGACGCTGGAAGCGCCCAAGCTGTTGCGCGCGGAACACAGGCTGGACGCGTTTGCCTCGGGTACCGCGAGCCTGGACGATTGGCTGAAACGCCGCGCCCGCGCCAACCAGATCAGCGGCGCTTCCCGCACCTACGTGGTGGCCGAAGCCGGGCGGGTGGTCGGTTATTACTGCCTGGCTTCCGGCGCGCTGGCGATGAACGATGCGCCCGCCGGGCTCAAGCGCAACATGCCGGACCCTATCCCGATGGCGATCCTGGGGCGACTGGCCGTCGATCAAACCTGGCAAGGTCGCGGCCTGGGAGTCGCTTTGCTGCGCGATGCCGTCGAACGCACCCAGGCCGCCGCAGCCATCCTTGGCATTCGTGGCCTGCTCGTGCATGCCTTGTCGGATGACGCCAAGGCGTTTTATGAACGCCACGGGTTCACGGTCTCGCCTTCCCGGCCGCTGACTTTGGTGATGTCGATGAAGAGACATTGAAAACGTCGGGTTAAATTGCGCCCTACAAATAATCCTTCATTTCACACCGCCACCGGCGCCTTGATGCCCGGATGCGGGTCGTAGCCTTCCAGGGTGAAGTCCTCGTACTTGAAGGCGAACAGGTCGGTGACAGCGGGATTCAGCTTCATCACCGGCAGGGCGCGGGGTTCGCGCGAGAGTTGCAGGTTCACCTGCTCCAGGTGGTTGAGGTAGATGTGGGCGTCGCCCAGGGTGTGCACGAAGTCGCCGGGCTTGAGGCCGGTGACCTGGGCGATCATCAGCGTCAGCAGGGCGTAGCTGGCGATGTTGAAGGGCACGCCGAGGAAAATGTCGGCGCTGCGCTGGTAGAGCTGGCAGCTCAACTTGCCGTCGGCCACGTAGAACTGGAAGAAGGCGTGGCAGGGCGGCAATTTCATGTAGGGCAGCTCGCCCACGTTCCAGGCCGAGACGATGATGCGGCGGGAATCCGGGTTGCTTTTCAGGGTATGCAGCACCTCGGCGATCTGGTCGATGTGGCGGCCGTCCCGCGCCGGCCAGGAGCGCCACTGGTAGCCGTAGATGGGACCCAGGTCGCCGTTCGCGTCGGCCCATTCGTCCCAGATGGAAACGCCGTGGTCCTTCAGGTACTGGATGTTGGTCTCACCCTTCAGGAACCAGAGCAACTCGTGGATGATGGACTTGAGGTGGACCTTCTTGGTGGTGAGCAGGGGAAAGCCCGCCGACAGGTCGAAGCGCATCTGGTGGCCGAACACGGAAATCGTGCCGGTGCCGGTGCGGTCGGTCTTGCGCGTGCCGTGCTCGAGGACGTGGCGCAGGAGATCGTGGTATTGCCGCATCAGACAGTCTCTTCCTTGAGGAGGTGCTGGTACACCAGGTTCATGATGATGAGGCGCTGGGCCTGGTTGAGTTCGCCGAACTGCAGGCCGTAGGATTTCATCGGCTTGCCCTGCTCGTCGTCCTCCTCGCCCAGCGAGCGGATGATGGCCGGAGTCTTCACGTATTCCTCCATGTCGCCCAGCTTCACCTTGAAGGACAGCCACAGGGTCTGATCCTTTTCGCCCAGTTTCATGGGCGAGTGCATCTTGGCGCCGCCGACGCTGATATCCACCAGCTTGCCGGCACCCGTCTGCCTGCCCTCCTCGCTCTCGTGCACGGCGACGATGATGCCGGCCGGGGCGCGCATGGCCTTGCGGATGCGCATGGCCTGCACCGTGTCGGGATAAGAGAGGTGCAGGTAGGGAAAGGGCTGCAACTGGGCCTTCAGTACCTTCGCCTTGAAGGCGCAGACATTGAGGCCGGAAAACGCGCGGATCAGGTAGGTCTGGCCGTCGCGCACGAAAATCAGTTTGCCGTCCACCATGGGCGCCGTCACCAGCACGCTCTTCGGCTTCATGACGCCGATGACGCGCACCGTGAAGCGCTCGGTCTGCCCCTCCAGCAGAGGTTGCAACTGCAGGGTGTCGTCCGGCATCAGCTTGATGGCCTCGAAGCTGAGGGTTTCCTCCTGCGTCCTCGGCGCGCCGCCCGCCGCGCCGCCACCGCCCTCATCCAGCGCGGACTGGGTGTATTCCAGGCGCTGGCGCCGATTTTCGCGGAACAGGCCGCGTTCCAGCAGAGCCTCGATCTGGTGCTCGCTGCGCACGATGACGCCACGGCTGAGCAGCAGGTTGCGCGACGCGTCGTAGATGGAAAACGGCAGCGGCTTGCCGAGTTCGATCTCGGACTTGCGCACCGGCACCAGGAATTCATCGTCGGCCATTCTTGTCGTCTCCTCGCGTTCGGCCACGCATGCACACCTCGTTGCGACGGCGCCCGCATGCCCGCGGCCCATACATCCGGCATTGTAGGCGCGCCGGCGGCTCTTGGGGCCGGCCGCCGCGGCGCCGTCAATGCAATGCGGTCTTGCCCAGTTCGTCCAGAATATCGAGCAGCAGTTTGCGGCCGAGAGGCCCCATGCCCTTCAGAAGCGCGTCCGCGTCGCGCTCGCCGTTCACCAGGCGGCGCATGAGGCCGCCCAGGCGGGCCATGTCGCCGCCGGCGCGCAGCATCTGCTCGGCCATGCTGGCCAGCGCCGACAGCGCCTGGGCATCGCCGCGCGCCGCCGCCGCGATCATCGCCGCCAGGCCGGGCGCGGCGGCGGCGGCATCGGCCTGGCGGTCCAGGGGCGGCAGGGTCGCCGGGTTATCGATTCCGCGCAACACGGCGTCGACGATGACCCGATCCTCTTCGTCCAGACCCAGTTTCACCGATTCGTCGCGGCGGCCGTCGACAATCAGGCGCAGGGCGCCCACCAGCCGTGGCCAACCCTGGCGCTCGGCCGCCTCCAGGGTGCGCATCAGTTCGGGCAGTCGCGAGCGGTCGCGCAGGGCGTCCACCACCGCGTGGATGAACGGCGCGTGCATGCGCAGCACCTGCTCGACGGCATCAGGCAGTCCGGCCATGTTCCTCCTCCAGCGGGCGCCATTGCCCCTCGACCAAGGCTTCCAGCGGCCGATAGCCGCGCTTGTAGGCCATCTTCGTGGATTCCGCGATCCAGTAGCCCAGGTAGAGATAGGGCAGCCCCATGTCGCGCGCCAGGCGCACCTGGGTGAGCACGCCGAAGGCGCCCAGGCTGCGCCGGGCCAGTTCCGGCTCGTAGAAGGTATAGACGGCGGACAGCCCGTCGAGGAGTCTGTCGAGCAGGGAGACCATGACCACCTCGCCGTCCAGGCTGTATTCGAGCAGGGCGCTGTCCACCCGGCTTTGCAGCAGAAAACCGCGAAACTGCTCGCGGTCGTCCTGATCCATGCCGCCGCCGGCGTGGCGCGCCGCCTGATAGCGGCGGTACAGACGATAGTGCGCCTCGTCGAACAGCAGCGGCCTGACGCGCACGGCAAGATCGCCGTTGCGCGCCAGGCAGCGGCGCTGGGCGCGGCTGGGCGCGAAATCCTCCACCCGCACGCGCACCGGCACGCAGGCATGGCAGGCATCGCAACGCGGCCGGTAGACATGCAGTCCGCTGCGGCGGAAACCGAGGCGCACCAACTCGCTGTAGACCAGGTGATCGATGAGACCGGAGGGCGCCGCGACCTGCGAACGCGCCTGCCGCTCCGGCAGATAACTGCACGGATAGGGCGCCGTCAGATAGAACTGCAGGCGGAAGATGGGCAGCTCTTTGAGCGAACTCATGCGCGGAATTCTAAGGTCCATTTGCCCGGCACGCCGGGTTCGCCGGTGAGCCGATCGAGCAGGACGGCGAAATCCCGGCGCGGAATCTCGCGCGCGCCCAGCGAGGCGAGGTGGGACGTGTTCATCTGGCAGTCGATGACGCCGAAGCCCCGCGCCGCGAGAAAGCGGACCAGATGGGCGAGGGCGATCTTGGAAGCGTCGCTGCGCCGCGCGAACATGGATTCGCCGTAGAACGCCCGGCCGATGGCGACGCCATACAGTCCCCCCGCCAGCTCCAGGCCGTGTTCGCCTTGCATCCAGGTTTCCAGCGAATGTGCATGACCCGCCTCGTGCAATGCGCCGTACGCCGCGACCATCGCGGCGGAGATCCAGGTGCCGCCGGCGCCGGGACGCGGCGCCGCGCATGCCGCCATGACCCGGGCGAACGCGGTGTCCGCCCTCACCGCGTAATCGGCACGCGCCAGGCGTTTCTTGAGGGAGCGGGAGACCTTGAACTCGTCCGGAAACAACACCA
>JBBIIR010000082.1:0-8299 GCA_037446455.1 Hydrogenophilales bacterium
CGCCGCCGTATTTCTTCGACAGGATCGTGGTGATCGCCGCCGTCAACGTCGTCTTGCCATGGTCCACGTGCCCAATCGTACCTACGTTCACGTGCGGCTTCGTACGCTCGAATTTTTCCTTGGCCATCGTCTATCCCCTAGCAAAAACGGATGAACTCAACACCCGGTCAACAATAAAAACAATCTGGTGCCCATGGCCCGGATTGAACGGGCGACCTCTCCCTTACCAAGGGAGTGCTCTACCACTGAGCTACATGGGCGACTAAACCCTTACAACCACCACCCCGAAACTGGAGCGGGTAGCGGGAATCGAACCCGCGTCATCAGCTTGGAAGGCTGAGGTTCTACCATTGAACTACACCCGCCTGGACCACATCCCGTCGCCGGGACCGCTCAATGGCGCGGTATATCCACGCAAAATCCGGCAAATCTGGTGGTGGGGGAAGGATTCGAACCTTCGAAGGCAGTGCCGTCAGATTTACAGTCTGATCCCTTTGACCGCTCGGGAACCCCACCGGGAAAGCGCGGCATTATTCCGGCCTTCGCCATTCTTGTCAATTCCGGGAAGAGCGGTTTATTGCATTGCGGCAAGCGGAGCGGGGCATGCCGCCCGATGCGATGGGCGCTTACACGTTGAACAGGAAATTCATGACGTCGCCGTCCTTGACGACATACTCCTTGCCTTCCGAGCGCATCTTGCCCGCCTCCTTGGCGCCCTGTTCGCCGCCGCAGGCGATGAAGTCCTCGAAGGCGATGGTCTGGGCGCGGATGAAGCCGCGTTCGAAGTCGGTATGGATGACCCCGGCGGCGCGCGGCGCGGTGTCGCCCTTGTGGATGGTCCAGGCGCGCACTTCCTTGGGGCCGGCGGTGAAGTAGGTGTGCAGACCGAGCAGGTCGTAGCCGGCGCGGATCAGGCGGTTGAGACCGGGCTCGTGCAAGCCCATGGACTCCAGGAACTCCAGCTTGTCGGCCTCGTCCAGGGCGGCGATCTCCGCCTCGATGGCGGCGCACACCGCCACCACCGGCGCGCCCTCGCGGTCGGCCAGGGCATGCAGGCGGTCGAGATGGGGATTGTTCTCGAAACCATCCTCCGCCACGTTGGCCACGTACATCGCCGGCTTGACGGTCATCAGGCAAAGCGGCGCCAGCAGGGCCTTGTCCTCGGCGGTCAGCCCCAGGCTGCGGGCCGGCCTGGCCTCGTTCAGGTGGGGCAGCAGACGGTCGTAGACGGCGATCAGCTTCTGCGCCTCCTTGTCGCCGGCGCGGGCCTTCTTCACGTCGCGGGCATGGGCCTTCTCCAGCGTGGCCAGATCGGCCAGGGCCAGCTCGGTGCCGATCACCTCGATGTCGGAGACGGGATCCACCTTGCCGGCCACGTGTACCACGTTGTCGTCCTCGAAACAGCGCACCACGTTGACGATGGCGTCGGTCTCGCGGATGTTGGCGAGGAACTGATTGCCCAGCCCCTCGCCCTTGGAGGCGCCCGCCACCAGACCGGCGATGTCGACGAATTCGACGATGGCCGGCACGACCTTCCGCGGCTTGACGATGTCGGCCAACTGGCCCAGGCGCGGATCCGGCACCTCGACGATGCCGACGTTGGGCTCGATCGTGCAGAAGGGATAATTCTCGGCGGCGATGCCCGCCTTGGTCAGGGCGTTGAACAGGGTGGACTTGCCGACGTTGGGCAGGCCGACGATGCCGCATTTCAGGCTCATGGTGTTTCCGTTTGGGGTTTCGGTGAGAGGGGCAGAGCGGGCTTGGTGTGCGCGCGCTTGATGGCCGCGTTCCACTCCGCCTTTTCGATCAGCGGCCAGAGTTCGAGGGCGCGCTCCAGCGCCGCGTCGATGTCCTCCAGCTCCTCGCGCCGGGGCGGCTTGAGAACGAAGTTGACCACCTCGTCGCGGTCACCCGGATGGCCGATGCCGATGCGCAGCCGCCAGTAGTCCTGGGTGCCCAGGTGGGCGGTGATGTCCTTGAGGCCATTGTGGCCGCCCAGGCCGCCGCCGAACTTGATGCGCAACTGGCCGGGAGGAATGTCCAGTTCGTCATGCACCACCAGGATTTCCTCCGCTGGGATGCGATGGAAGCGCGCCAGGGCGCCCACCGCCTGACCCGAACGGTTCATGAAGGTCTGCGGCAGCAGCAGCCAGACGCCCCGCGGCCGGGCGTGGCCGGCCAGGCCATGAAAGCGGGATTCGACGGCAAGCGAGACGCCCAGCCGCGCGGCCAGGCGTTCGCAGAACCAGAACCCGGCGTTGTGCCGGGTATCGGCGTATTCCCGGCCCGGATTGCCGAGGCCGACGACCAGGCGGATGCCGGTCCGCATCGATCCTCCGCGCTCGGGTCAGGAATGCGGCCGGGCCGTTCAGGCCGCCGGGGCGGCGCCGCCCTCGCCTTCGCCTTCCGCGCCGGCGCCGCCGCGGGCGATGATGTTGACGACGCCGTGGTTGTCGCCGCGCGCCAGGGCGGTGAATTCCACGCCGGCGGGCAGCTTGAGGTCGGCCAGGTGCAGGGACTGGCCCGCTTCCAGCTTGCCCAGATCCACCTCGATGTACTCGGGCAGGGCGCCGGGCAGACAGGTCACGTCGGCCTCGGTGAGGATGTGGTTGACCACGCCGCCGCCCAGCTTGACGCCCGGCGCGATGTCGGCGTTGATGAAGTGCAGGGGCACCTTGACGTGGATCTTGTGGGCGGCGTCGACGCGCTGGAAGTCGACGTGCAGCACCAGCGGCTTGTAGGGGTGCATCTGGTAGTCGCGCAGCAGCACGGCTTGCCTGGCGCCTTCCAGATTGAGGTCGAGCACGGAGGAATGGAAGGCCTCGTTCTTCAGGGCGAAGTAGAGTTCCTTGTGATCCAGATCGACGGCCTGGGCGTCCGCGCCCCCACCATAGACGATGCCGGGCACCCGGCCGGCGCGGCGCAGGCGGCGGCTCGCTCCGGTGCCCTGCGCCGCGCGCTTGCTTGCGTTGATTTCAATGTGCATGACTACGCTCCTTGCGGTTGATGAAGGGCCGCCCGCGACCAGGCGGCCCGGTTTTGCGAACGCGCTATTCGATGAACAGCGAGCTCACGGAATCCTCGTCGCTGATGCGACGGATGGTTTCGGCCATGAGATTGGCCACCGACAACTGGCGGATGCGCTTGCAGGCGCGCGCGTCCTCGCGCAGCGGAATGGTGTCGGTGACCACCAGTTCGTCCAGCGCCGAGTTGCTCACCCGCTCCACCGCGCTGCCGGACAGCACCGCGTGGGTGCAATAGGCGACGACCTTCTTCGCGCCATGCTGCTTGAGCGCGCTCGCCGCCTCGCACAGGGTGTTGGCGGTGTCCACCATGTCGTCCATGATCAGACAGGTGCGATTCTCGACGTCGCCGATGATGTTCATCACCTTGGCCACGTTCGGCTTCGGGCGCCGCTTGTCGATGATGGCCAGATCGCACTCCAGACGCTTGGCCACCGCGCGGGCGCGCACCACGCCGCCGACGTCGGGGGACACCACCATCAGGTCGTCGTAGTCCTGCTTCCAGATGTCCCCCATGAGGATGGGCGTGGAATAAATGTTGTCCACCGGAATATCGAAGAAGCCCTGGATCTGGTCGGAGTGCAGGTCCATGGTGAGCACCCGGTTCACCCCGACCACGGTGAGCATGTCGGCCACCACCCGCGCGGTGATGGGCACCCGCGCGGAACGCACGCGGCGGTCCTGGCGGGCGTAGCCCAGATAGGGGATGGCGGCGGTGATGCGGGCGGCGGAGGCGCGGCGCAGGGCATCCACCATGAGCATGATCTCCATCAGGCTCTCGTTGGTGGGGGCGCAGGTCGGCTGCAGCACGAACACGTCCTTGCCGCGCACGTTCTCCAGGATCTCCACGTTCACTTCGCCGTCCGAGAAGCGGCCGACGGTCGCCCGGCCGAGATGGATGTTGAGATGTCTCACCACATCCTCGGCCAGCTTGGGATGGGCATTGCCGGTGAACACCATCAAGCTGTCATAAGCCATTTTCGAGCCCCGCGGCCAAACCCGGCGAGCCGGTGTCGGCACAACACAAAAACAAAAAAGCGTGCTGCGACGGCGGCACGCTCCTCTTCCCGCCGCGTGGGCGGGCTTCTTATCTGGCTGGGGAGGTAGGGATCGAACCTACGAATGCCGGAATCAAAATCCGGTGCCTTACCACTTGGCGACTCCCCAAGATTCGTCGAGCCGCCTCAATCCGCATACCCGTGCAGGGGATGCCGATCGACGCCGTCGGCGACAAAACCGCTCATATGGCCGGGCCGCGCGGCAAATACACGTTCCGCCGCGGCGCGATCGGGAAACGCCGCGAACACGCAGGCCCCCGACCCGGTCATGCGCGCATCACCCATCGTCTTCAGCCAGTCCAGATATTCGGCCACCGGCGGGTGCAGCGCGCGGGCGACGGGCTGTAGATCATTGCGCCCGAAGCCGTCCGAGAGGGCGGCGATTGTGACGGCTGGCGTATTGCGTGTCAATCCCGCATGGGCGAACACGGCCGGCGTGGAGACCTGTGCCGGCGGCGTCAGCACGACGTAGCTGGCCGGCGCCGGCGTCCACGCCCGCAGGACTTCGCCGACCCCCTCGGCGAAGGCGGAACGGCCGAACACGAACACCGGCACGTCGGCGCCCAGGCGCAAGCCCAGCGCCTGCAGTTCGCTGCGGGGCAGGTCCAGTTTCCACAGCCGGTTCAGCACCAGCAGCACGCTGGCGGCGTCGGAGCTGCCGCCGCCGAGGCCGCCGCCCAGGGGCAGGCGCTTGAGCAGGCGGAGATCGGCGCCCAGCCGGCAGCCGGTATGCGTCCGCAATAGCGTCGCGGCGCGCCAGCACAGGTCGCGCTCTGCGGGCACGCCGGGCAGCGCGGAGTGCAGGCGGATCTCGCCATCCGCGCGCGACTCGATTTCCAGACTGTCGCCGAAATCGAGGAAGCGGAACACGGTCTGCAACAGGTGATAGCCGTCCGGCCGCCGTCCCACCACATGCAGGAATAGATTGAGCTTGGCGGGCGCGGGGTAGCTCTCAAGTCGATCGCCGGGCCGCCCCAAGATCGACTTGGCCCCCACGGGGGGCGGCTCGGGCGGTGTTTCCGAGGCGGGGGCGCAGCTAACCGCGCTCACGGCAACTCCCAGGCGTCCACCACCAGGCGCACCTCCAGATCCTCCCCGCGCCGGGCCACCAGTTTGCCCGGCAAGGCATGCACCCCGTTGGGCTGATAGCGGCTGAAGTCGATGCGCCAGTCATCCTGGGTGAGCGCGGCGAGGCGTCCCTCTTCGTCGGCTTCGGCCTGGTAGGGCGAATCGGGACGCGGATGCCCCACCACCCACCAGGCCAGGCCGCGCAGGGGCAAGGCCACGCCCAGGCGTTCGCGCACCAGAGTCTCGGCGTCGCTGGCGCGATGCTCGCGGCCCTTGGCGTCGAGCAGCGTGACGCCCTGGGCGTCGCCGCGCAGTTCCGCCACGCCCTGCCCCAGCGGGGTGCTGAGCAACAGTTCCTCGCTGGCGGCGTCGCGGCGCCAGGCGATGCCGCCGGAAAAATTCTCCTCGCCGGCGCGGACCGATACCCGGCCTTCCAGGCGGTACGCCGCCGGCGGCGGAGCCAGTTGCAAACGTGGCGCCGGCGCCTTGTCGGAGAAACCGGGGAACTGGGCACAGCCCGCCAGCATTGCCGTCAGCGCGACCGCCAGGCCGCGCCCGCGAGCGGACATCAGGGCTTCAGGCGCGACATGACCTCGCGCAAGGCCTCGTTGTCGGGATGTTGTTGCAGGCTGCTGCGCCAGATGCCGCGCGCCTCCTCGCGATCGCCCCTGACCCACAGCACCTCGCCCAGATGCGCGGCGATCTCGGGATCGGGCCGGCCGGCGTAGGCGCGGCGCAGGTACACCACCGCCTCGTCGTAGCGCTTGGCCTTGAACAGCGCCCAACCCATGCTGTCGAGGATGAAGGGGTCGTCCGGCGCCAGTTTCAGCGCCTTCTCCAGCAGTTCCAGGGCCTCCCGCACGCGCGGCGTGCGGTCCGCCAGGGTATAGCCGAGGGCGTTGTAAGCGTGCGCGTAATCCGGCTTGATCTGGATGAGGCGACGCAGATCCTTTTCCAGGACATCGAGCCGGTTCAACTTTTCCGCGGCCATGGCGCGGTCATACAGCAACTCCGGGGTGTCGGGCATGCTTTCCAGCGCCCGCGACAGCACCTCGTACACCGCCTCGTAACGCTTGGCCTCGCGCAGGAGCAGGGCCTCGGTCTGCACCAGGCGGCTGCGCTCGGCGTCGCCCGTGGGCTTGAGCTCGGCCAGCCAGGCGCGGGCTTCGTCCAGCCTGCCCAGCTTGCCCAGGACCATGGCGACCCGCAACCGGGCATCGAACTGCTGGCGTCCGGGGGAGATGGAGCGGTACCAGCTCAGGGCATCCTCGAACTGCCTGTCGGCCTCGGCCAGCTGGCCCAGATAGAAACGCACCTGGCCTTCCTCGCGATGTCCCAATTCCAGCGCCTTCAGCATGCTCGCCCTGGCGCTGGCGCTATCGTTGCCCTGCATGGCGACCAGGCCCACCGCGAAATGGGCTTCCGGGTTGTTGGGCATTTCCCGCGTCAAATGCTCGAACTGCGCGCGCGCTTCCTCCAGATTGCCGACGCGCGCCAAATGCTTGGCATAGGCCAGGCGGACCTCGCGCGCGCCCGGCTGGGCGCTCAGAAAATCCTTGAAATACGCGAGCACCGCGGCGTCGCCGTCGGTGCTCTGCAGCACCTGCGCCTTGTACAGGGCGGCGGTTTCCCAGCCCGGTTTCTGGCGCATGGCCTCGTCCAGGGCGGCCATTGCGCGCTTGCCCTGACCCGCCTGCCAGGCCGCCTGGGCCACGGCAAAGCGGGCCTCGGGGGCGTTGGGGTAGGCGGCGGCGAGCTCCTCGACCAAATCCAGGACGGCCTGTTTGTCCTTCTGCTTGAGGAACAGCGCATGCATCTGCATGAACACCTCGCCCCCCTTGCCCGTGCGGATCCACGCCTGCAGGTGGGGCTTGGCTTCGGCCATGCGTCCGCTGCCGACGAGCAGGGAGGCCAGGGTTTGCAGCGCCTTCGGCGATTGGGGTTCCAGTTCCCGCCAGAGCTCGGCATTCTTCAATGCCACCCGCGGCTGGCGCGCGTACAAGGCCACTTCGGTGGCGCGCCGGGCCACGCGCGCGTCGCGCGTGCGCGCGGCGAGGTCGGCGTAGGCCTCGGCGGAGAGCCGCAGATCGCCGCGCTGGGCGGCGATCTCGCCGAGCAGGAACTGGTACAGCACCTGCGCGGTAAGCCCCTGCGCGGCCGGCTGCGTCGGCACCGGCGGCGTCTCCAGCACCGGCGACTGCGCGCAGGCGGACACGGAGACGGCCAGCAGCGCATAACGTAAATGCTTGGCGTTCATGGCGAAATCCATTCTAAGTCAGGGCATTATGCTAGCAGCCCGGCGGACTTGCGGCGCACGCGCGGGACAACGATAGTTCGACCGGCGTGCCGTGCGCGAGTTGCCCGGCGACCGCCGGTCAGGTCGCGGACGGATAAGATTCCCCGATCCATCCCTTACCGACACACGCAACATGCCCGAATTGCCCGAAGTCGAAACCGTGCGCCGTGGTCTCGCCCCGCACCTGGAAGGCCGCCGCCTGGGCGGCGCCGTGGTGCGCCAGGCCCACCTGCGCTGGCCGGTGACGGCGGACCTGGACGCGCGCCTGCGCGGCCGCCTGGTGCGCCGGGTCGATCGCCGCGGCAAGTATCTGGTCTTGCGCCTGGACGCGGGCGATCTCATCTGCCACCTGGGCATGTCCGGCAGCCTGCGTCTGTGCGACGCGAAGCTGAAGCCGGAAAAGCACGATCACCTCGATCTGCTCGTCGAATCCGGGCGCGTCCTGCGCTACCGCGATCCGCGTCGCTTCGGCGCCCTGTTCTGGTGCGAGCACGCCGACAGCCATCCCCTGCTCGCCCACCTGGGGGTCGAGCCGCTCGCGCCGGAGTTCGACGGCGAGCGGCTGCGCGACTTGTGCCGGGGCCGGACCAGCGCCATCAAGACGGTTCTCATGGATGCCCGCCTGCTGGTCGGGGTGGGCAATATCTACGCCAACGAGGCGCTGTTCCACGCCGGCATCGACCCGCGCCTGCCGGCCGGGCAACTCGGCCCGCGCCGCTGCGCGCGCCTGGCCGCCGCGGTGCGCGACACCCTGGCGCGCGCCATCGCCGCCGGCGGCAGCAGCCTGCGCGACTTCGTCGACACGCGCGGCAAGCCGGGCTATTTCCAGCAGAGTTACCAGGTTTACGAGCGCG
>JBBIIR010000083.1:0-8167 GCA_037446455.1 Hydrogenophilales bacterium
GTCGAGGGCCAGCTTGCCGGTTTCGCCTGGAACGACCTCACCCGGCGCGATCCGCTGCGCGCCGAGGCCATGAAGCGGCTGCTGGCGGCCGGCTTTTCCCCTGCTTTCGCCAGGCAGCTGCTGGAGCGCCTGCCGCGCGAGGAGGCCGAGCTGACGCGCGCCATGAAATGGTTCAAGACCACCATCACGCACAACCTCAAGATCGCCGGCGGCACCGACGACATCGTCGAGCAGGGCGGCGTGTTCGCCCTGGTGGGACCCACCGGCGTCGGCAAGACCACCACCGTGGCCAAGCTGGCCGCCCGCGCCGTCCTCCGCCATGGCGCCGCCAAGGTGGCCCTGGTCACCACCGATACCTACCGGATCGGCGCCCAGGATCAGTTGCGCATCTACGGCCGCATTCTGGGTACGCCGGTGTTCGCGGTGCGCGACGAAAACGACCTGGAGCTGACCCTTTCCGATCTGGCCAACCGCCATCTGGTGTTGATCGACACCGTCGGCATGAGCCAGCGCGACAAGCGGGTGGCCGAGCAGGTCGCCATGCTTTGCGGCGAGCAGCGCGACGTCAAGCGCCTGCTGCTGCTGGGCGCGCCCAGCCAGGGGGTAACCCTGGAGGAGGTGGCGCGCGCCTACAGCGGCCCCGGCCTGATCGGCTGCATCCTCACCAAGATCGACGAGGCTCTCACCTACGGGCCGGTGCTGGACGTGGCCATCCGCCACGAGCTGCCGCTGCACTACGTCACCAACGGCCAGCGCGTGCCCGAGGACCTGCACCTGGCCAACGCCACCTACCTGGCCGACCGGGCCTTCCGCATCCACCAGCCGGAGTCGCCCTTCACCCAGGACGAGGGCGACTATCCCATCCTCATGGCGGCGGCGCAGCAGAGCGCGATCGCGCAGGATTTGGTCGAGGGAGCCTTGGGTGCGGCTGGCTGAACCCGTCGACCAAGCCACCGGGCTGCGCCGGCTGTTCACGCCCGAGCTGCCGTTCCGCGCCCTGGCTGTGCTCGGCGCCGACGCCGCGGCGGCGACGCGGGCCTGTGTCGCCCTGGCGCGCGGCCTCGGCAAGCGCGGCGAGCGGGTGATGCTGGTCGACGAGGTGCCGCCGCCGCGGCATGCCGGCGGACTCCTGGGCGTGCTCGCCCGGCATGGCCTGAACGAGGTGCGCCAGCGCGGCCTGCTGGACATCGTCCAGCCCGCCGGCGAGGGCGTTGTCCTGCTCTCCGCGGTCGATGGCCTGACCGCCCTGCGCGGTCTGTCCGAGACCGCCCTGCGCCGCCTGGCCGACGACTGGCGCGCCCGCGAGGAGACGCCGGAATGGCTGTTGCTGAACAGCGGCCCGGCTTTGCCGGAGAGCGCACTGGCGGTGACCGCGGACGAGCGCGTCCTCGTGCTGACCGCCTCGCGCGCGCGCCTGGCGGAGGCCTATGCCCTGATGAAAGCGGCGCATGCCTTCCGGCCGGCGCCGGCCTGGCGTGTGCTGGTGGAGGACGGCGACGCGGCGCGCGCGCGCGCGCTGTACGATTCCCTGGCGGAGACGGCGCGGCGCTTCCTCGGTATCGTTCCGGAATTCCTCGGCCAGTTGCCGCGGGAACGCGCCGCCGCGCCGGCCGAGGCCGGTCTCGTTGAGCGGCTGCTGGAAGAGCCGGAGGCCGCCGTGGAAGCGAGACGGGTGGATTTCGAGCAGTATTGGCAGCGCATGTGGCTGCACAGCCGTCTGGTGGCGGAATCCGGAAGCAGGGAATCAGCAAGCGAGGGGCCGCGGAATGTACGCTGGAGTTCAGGGTAGCGATCAAGACGCGCTGGTGAGGCACTACCTCCCCCTGGTCAAGCGCATCGCCTATCACATGATGACCCGCCTGCCCGCCTGCGTGGAGGTGGACGATCTGGTGCAGGCCGGCCTGCTCGGACTGCTGGACGCGGTGGAGCGTTTCGACGACGAACAGGGCGCCCATTTCGAGACCTATGCGACGCAACGCGTGCGCGGCGCCATGCTGGACGAATTGCGCGACGCCGACTGGGCCTCGCGCAACGTGCGCCGCGCCGGCCGCCAGATCGAGAACGCCATCCATGTCCTGCAGCAGCGGCACAAGCGGCCGCCTTCGGAGCAGGAGATCGCCGAGGAGATGGGCATGGAGATCCAGGCCTATTTCGAGCTGCTCAGCGATGCCCGCGGCGCGCAACTGGTCTATTACGAGGATCTGCACGACGCGGACGGCGACGATTTCCTCGAACGCTTCGCCGACAACCACACCCAGGCGCCCTTCGACATCCTCGCCTCGCGCCATTTCAAGGGCGCCCTGGCGCAGGCGGTGGGCATCCTGCCGGAGCGCGAGAAGCAGCTCATGGGCATGTACTACGAGCAGGAAATGAACTTCAAGGAGATCGGCGCCGTGCTCGGCGTCTCCGAATCCCGCGTCTGCCAGTTGCATAGTCAGGCCATCGCCCGCTTGCGCGGACGCCTGCGGGACTGGTCGGCGAATCCCGAATAAACATCGCCCGCCCGCGCCATGGACATCATCAGCCTGGTCGGTATCACCCTCAGCCTGGTTGCGATCCTGGTCGGGCAGATGCTGGAGGGGGGGCATGTCGGTTCCCTCTTGCAGTTCACCGCCTTCCTCATCGTCATCGGCGGCACCCTGGGCGCGGTGATGCTGCAAACCAGCCTGAAGGTGTTTCTCGACGGGCTGTCCATGCTGCGCTGGGTGTTCCAGCCGCCGCGCGTCGCCAGCCGGGAAACCCTGGACATGATCCTGGAGTGGAGCCAGAAGGCGCGACGCGGCGGCCTGCTGGCGCTGGAGCCCTACATCGAACAGTTGCCCGACCTGTTCCACCGGCGCGGCCTGCAGATGCTGGTGGATGGCGCCGAGCCGGAAATCCTGCGGGAAACCCTGGAACTCGACTTGCAGGCCTACGAGCAACATCGCCTGGAGGCCGCCAAGGTGTGGATGGCGGCGGGCGGCTACTCGCCCACCATCGGCATTCTCGGGGCGGTGATGGGGCTCATCCACGTCATGGAGAACCTTTCGGATCCGTCGAAGCTGGGCGCCGGCATCGCCGTCGCCTTCGTCGCCACCATCTACGGCGTCGGCGGCGCCAACCTGTTCTTCCTGCCGGTGGCGGGCAAGCTGCGCTACTGGGTGGGCCGCCAGGTGGCGGACAAGGAATTGTTCATCCAGGGCCTGGTTTCCATCGCCAACGGCGAGAACCCGCGCATCATCGAGGCCAAGCTGCAGGGCTATCTGGCATGACTTGCTGAGTGGCAGCCATGGCGCGCCGGAAACCGCCCGAGGAACACGAGAACCTGGAGCGCTGGCTGGTCTCCTACGCGGATTTCATCACCCTGCTGTTCGCCTTCTTCGTGGTGATGTACGCGATTTCCTCCATCAACGAGGGCAAGTACCGGGTGCTGTCGGATTCCCTGGTCAGCGCGTTCAAGGAGACGCCGCGTTCGGACAAGATGATCGAGATGACCAGCAGGCAGGGCGAAATCCTGCCGGGCAGCGGCAAGCCGATCGGCAAGATGCAGCAACAGCCGCGCGGCGACGCCGACACGCCGGAGCGCAAGCGGGCCGCCGAGAGCATGAAGCAGGTGGCGCGCAACGTCCTCGACGTCATGCAGCCGCTGGTGCGCGACGGCCAGGTGCGCGTCACCCAGTCGCCGCGCGGGGTGACGGTGGAGATCAATGCCAGCGTGCTGTTCAAGAGCGGCGAGGCCATACTCCAGCCGCAGTCCACCGACACCCTGGCGGCGGTGGCGCGTGTGCTCGCGGGGGTGGACAACCCGGTGCAGGTGGAAGGGCATACCGACAATGTCCCCATCCGCAATCCCGGCTTCCCTTCCAACTGGGAGCTGTCTTCCGCGCGCGCCGGCAGCGTGGTGCGGCTGTTCGCGGAACAGGGGGTGCCGACGATGCGCATGGTGGCCATCGGCTACGCCGACAACCGGCCCATCGATACCAACGCCACGGCCGACGGGCGCGGCCGCAATCGGCGCGTCAACGTGCTCATCCTCAACGAGGTCGGAGGGGCCACTCAGGAAATCGCCCTGCAGGAGGGGGCGCCGCTGGCCGACGCGCCGGCGCCGGCTTCGCCCGGCACTGTGGCGCCGCCGGCGGGCCGATAACGGGGCAGGCCGCCGGGCGGGCGTTCCGAACCGTCGCGCCGCCCGGCGGTCAGCCGGAGGTCGCTGCGGGCACCTCCGGCTGGAAGCGGAAGATGTCGATGCTGGGGGTGGCTTCGATGCGCTTGCCGATGTACACCTCCAGGGTGCCTTTCGGGCCGCGCATTTCCACGGGGCCCTCGGGCAGGAAACAGCCGGGCTGCGCCATCAACAGCATGCCATGCGGCCCCGCCGGACTGGGGTGCAGCAGCAGGCAGGGCCACTGGCGGCCGTTGTCCGGGCGGCGCAACTGGATGGCCTGCACCTGCGGGGAGAGCAACTGCACGCCGAAGGAAACCTCTCCCTCGGCGGGTGTGCGGAACCAGCGCACCAGCCCGACGCTCCAGGTCGGGCCGCCCTGGCGGGTGCCCACCGCGTCGCCGACGCGGATCTGCATGCCCTGGGTACCCCGCTTGCCGAGGGAAAGGCCGCCCATGCTGTCATTCAGGGTCTTGCAGCGCAGCACGACCGGCGCCGGCTCGTTGGCGGCCAGACCATAGTGGATGGTATCGCCGCGGCTGGGCGGGGCGATCAGGTGGTGCACCGACTTGAGGCCGAAGCAGACCTCCACTTCCCTGCCGTCCTGGTGCCGCCGCCGTTGCGACTGGCGTTGCAGGGAAGCGCCCAGATTCTGCTTGAGGCGATGCAGCATCGCCGGATAAGCGGGATCGCGCGCGGCTTCCGGCAGGCCCAGCTTGTCGAGATCCTCCCGACCCTTGATCTGCGTGGCGATGAGGGCCAGGTGCTTGACCAGCTCCGCCGTGTTGAGCAGCAGATCCCAGCGCGGATGGGTGGGGTGGGCCTCGCGCGTCACCGGCTTCGGCGGCGCGTCGGTGTTGACGTCGACGAGGAACAGGTCGGAACGCGCCCGCACCGATTCCTCGGCCGGGTTGAGACTCACCAGGTTGGAGAAGCGGGCGATGATGTCGCGCGCCCAGGGGATTTCCACCTGGGGCAGGCGATAAGGATCCGCCAGGGCCATGAGCAGCGAGGATTTGTAGATCTGCTCGGGCGCCAGCATCTTCGCGGCGCCCTCCGGAATCACGTCCTTCAGCCCGCTGCGCAGCGCGTAGTTGTAGGTTTGGTGCAGGTCGACCCAGATCCCCTCGGGGACGGGATCGTGGATTTCGAAACTGATTTCCAGCACCGCCTGCAGGGCGAGCAGGATGCGTTGCAGGTAGACCGGCGCCGGATTGCCGCCGAACAGGTGGAAGCGTCGGCGCAGCCAGTCCACCAGCAGTACCTTGTAGGCGTCCGCCATGCCGCGCAACAGTTTCTGCGCAAGCATGGCGTTGCGGTGTGACTTGGGCGGCAGCGGCAGGGGCGCGTTGCCGTATTGCTCGTAGAGCGAGGCAACGAGTTCCTCGACCACGGGCGCCAGGCGCTCGACGATCTTCGCGCGGGTGTCGTGGCTCACCTCGATGGCGTTGAGGGTGGCCAGATAATCCGACAGTTCCTCGGCCGCCTCGAGCGGATTCGACAGCGGCAGACGTCCCAGCCAGGCCTCGACTTGCCTGGGTTTCGTCTCCACGTTTATATTCTTGGCCGATTCGCGGTCCGGCAGGGCATATCTGGGCAGTATGGACATTCCGTCACTCCTCGGGCCGGATTCTACTTTTGCACCGCGGCGGCGCATAGGCGTTTGCCCGGACGGCGAGGAAATCACCGCGTTCGCACCATTAGCGTGAAAGTCGCACGGCGACTTCTCGAAGCTCCCCTCTCCCGCAGGCGGGAGAGGGGCTGGGGGTGAGGGAAACGGGCATGACTTTCATGCTTCGGGGCGTCTTCTCAAAGTCATGCCCGTTAGGCTGAACTTCGCCGTCTTCTTCGACTCCATTTCCGACCCCTATCCGGAGCCCGTCATGATCCGTCGTCTTGTCCTCGTCGCCCTGCTCTACCTGCTGGCCTTCCCGGCGCTCGCCTTCACCCTGGTGGACAGCAAGGGCAAGAGCCACAGCCTGGCCCAATACAAGGGCAAATGGGTGCTGGTCAATTTCTGGGCCACCTGGTGTCCGCCCTGTCTGGAGGAAATTCCCGACCTGATCGCCCTGCACGAGGACAAGAAGAACAATCTGGTGGTGCTGGGCATCGCCTTGGAATACAAGGATCCCAAGCAGGTCCTGCAATACGCCGAGCAGATGATGGTCAGCTACCCGATCATTCTCGGTGACAAGGCCATGGCCGCCCAGATCGGCTCCGTACCCGGTTTGCCGACCACCTACCTGTACAACCCGGAGGGCAAGATGGTGGCGTACAACGTGGGCGCGTTGAAGCGCGAGGCGGTGGAGAAGTACATCTCCAGGAAAAAGTGAGTACAGCCACACCCTCGCGCGGGTGTCGTGTTTTGTCCTGGCCGCGTGCTCGCGGCCAGGACGGGTCTGCCGGGTGTCTCCGCGGCCGCTCTCAGGCCGCCTTCAGGTAGCGTTGCTTGGCGGCGCGCGCCTCGCGGGCTTCCTCGGGACTGTAGGCCTTGCCCGACCACAGCATGTTGTAGGCGACTTCCTCGTTGCCGTTCTCGCACAGTTCCAGCACCTTGGCGAACAGCGGCTGGAAGGTCTCCGAGCGATGGCTCTTCTCGTGCTCGTCGAAGGACTGCCAGAAGGTGACGATGAGCGCTTCGCGTCCTTTCAGGGGGTTGTCCACCGGCTGGCCGATGGTCGAACCCTCGTTCGAGACCTGACCGGAATTCATGGCCACGAAGCCGCCCACGAAGCCGGTGTCGGAGTGGTAGGTTTTTACGTTCTCGCACAGTTCCGCCACGCGCATTTCCAGATCGTCGGTGCTGTTTTAACGTGAAAGTCGCACGGCGACTTCTCGAAGCTCCCCTCTCCCGCAGGCGGGAGAGGGGCTGGGGGTGAGGGAAACGGGCATGACTTTCATGCTTCGGGGCGTCTTCTCAAAGTTATGTCCGTTCGGGACGCAGGATGACGCGGTTGATGGTGACGACGCCGTCGCTGTTGAAGCCGTTGATGAGAGTGGACATGGTGAACTCCTCAAGTAAATAAGCAAATACTGATATATCTGGGCCAATGAAAGGCGCGGATGTCGGCGCCTGGGTAATACCTTAGTGGAATAGTCAGATAAAATCAACTGCGATAGCCATAGGGTTTGTTTATTTACCTTGTCTCGCCTGGCTTTCCCTCGCCCAATCATTGACATAGCTGGGGGGTGGCCGGGATAATCCGCGCCTCTTTTCTGCCGCGGTGATGTAGCTCAGACGGTTAGAGCGGTGGATTCATAACCCACAGGTCGGCAGTTCGATTCTGCCCATCACCACCATATTCAAAGCCCAACCCTTCTCGGTTGGGCTTTTTCACATCTGGCCTTTCCCCAAGCTGTATGCGGTTTCCGTCGATTCCGCGTGTGCCACAGGCGCTCGCGCCCGGCCTCTTCGAAGCCGGCGCCAAACTGATCGATCGCCTGATCCCCGATCCGGCCCAGCGCGAGCAGGCCAAGCTCGCCTTGTTCCAGGCTGAAGGACAGCAGGTGCTGCAGGAAATGCAGGTCAGCCTGTCGGCCATTCTGTCCGAGGCCAATTCGGCCGATCCGTGGACCCGCCGGGCACGACCGACCTTCCTGTATGTGATCTACGGCGTGATTCTGCTGTCGGTGATCGGCAGCGTCATCGGCATCTGGTGGCCCGCCGAGGTGTTCCAGGCGGCTGAGAATCTGTCCAAGCTGCTCAATGCCGTGCCAGAAAGCTTGTGGTGGCTCTTCGGTGCCGGTTACCTCGGCTACACTGGCGCGCGCAGTTTCGACAAGTGGCGCGGCGTGCCCAGATAAGCATCGCCAGCGACTGCAGCAAACATCATCCATGGACCCCGTCTTCATTGGCTTCCCTTATCGGGTAGCGGATGGAGGCGGGGTCTTTTGTCGTTTGTGCGAACCGGCCAGCCCTTACCAGTAAACGTTGTCGGCAAGCAATGGGGAAAGGTACACTAATTATCCTTGATTCCTCGGTTGAACACGTCCGAAGGCGCGGCTGTGCGGGTGTCTGGCGCGAAG
>JBBIIR010000084.1:0-8125 GCA_037446455.1 Hydrogenophilales bacterium
GGTCGTTGCCTTCGCGCACCAGATGTTCGGCCAGGTTGGAGCCGACCTGGCCGGCGCCGAGGATGATGATTTTCATGGTGAGGTGTGAGGCGTGAGGCGTGAGGCGGAAGGGCGGCCAGGCTGAGCTGGCCGTGATGAGAGGCAGACACGGTGGCAGCGGCGGGAAAGGAAGTCCGGTTTGCTCATGGCGCGAGGATTTTGGCGCTTGGTGAAACCCAGTGGGTGAATCTGCTCATGCAGCATACTACTGCGGTCGCGCGACGATGACCTTGAACAGATTTCCCGCCCGGTCGTCGATGAGTTCGATCTGCGGCCAGGCCCGCAAGGCACGCAGCAGGCCGCTGCCCAGTCCGCGATAGGGCAGGAGCTTGGCGGCGAAGGATGCCAGAATCGGGTTGCGCAAATTGGAGTTGCCCGCCTTGATGTTTTCGATGGTCAGGTTGTTGGGCAGGTGGCCGGGGCTGATGATCTCGACGCGATTGGCAAAGACCAACACGCGCACCGGCGCGTTGATGAAGTAGTCGCGGTGGATGAGAGCGTTGGCAACCAGCTCTTCCCAGACGATGCGGGGAATCTCGGGCTGGCCCTGGGCGTTGAAGCTCTGTTCACCCTGGACGGCGCGGGTGTTGGCGACGATGAAGCCCAGCGTCTGCTGGAACACATCGGCCAGCTTGCCGGTGATGTCGCGGCTGTCGATGTAGCGTTCGTCCTCGATGTCGTTACCGACAAAGGCCACCGCCTTGACGATGAAGGCGGGCAGTGCGTATTGCGGCGCTTTGGCAAACAGCAGGCTGCCCGCTACGTTGAGCTGTCCCTGGTTCATCAGGTTCATATTACTCAGCAACTGCGGCAGAGGCTGGTTGTGCTGGCCGAGCGGCTCACCGAACTGCTGCTCGAAGAAGGTTGCGAAATAGGGCATGTCCACATCGCCCGCGCCCAAGCCCGCCACGGGCGTTTCGTCAGCGTGCACCAGGCCCGCCTGCTGGAACAGGCGCTGGATTTCCTCACGCGAGGTGGCGCGGCGTTTGTCTGAGCCGTTCTTCACCCAGATAGCGCCGTTCTTGTCCATGTAAGGCTTGGCTTTGCCTTCGGCGATGGTGACCACCAGCACGGTGCCGTTGGGGTGCGGCACGTTTTCGGTGAGCGGGTTCACCGCAGGCCGCACATTTTGCGAGGCACTGTTCGAGATGAGCTGGTTCAGGCGGTCGATGTCCGCGCCAGACAGGCCCAGTACCGAACCATCGTTCTGTACGCCGATGAAAATCCGCCCCCCTGCGGTGTTGCTAAAGGCCACGATTTCCGCCGCCAGCGCATCGGCATTGGTGAAGTTCTCCTTGAACTGATGGCAGCTGTCTTCTCCCCGGCTGAGGAGGTCGATCAGCTCAGTGGTTTCCATAGGTTGTAAACCTCTTTGCGTCGCTTGAAGGCGTCAACGCCTCCCTCCATGATGTTGATGATGGCGTCCTGCACCGGGCGAGCGTCGATGCTGCCGCTTTGTACAGCGACTTTCTCGTCCTGATAGCGGCAGGCGTGCACTTGCTCCGCATCACCCAGCACCGGAAAGTTGGCGTTGTGGGTGGCGAAGATGAATTGGGCGTGAGGTTTCATCTCGCGCAGCAGCTTGATCACGTCGTCGTAGATGGTCTGGTTGTCCAGATCGTCTTCCGGCTGGTCGATGATGATCACGTCGTTCTGGCGCTGGCTGAGCACATACAGCAGCAAGGCCGAAGCACGCTGCCCGAGTGAGTGGTGCTTCAGCTCCTTGCCGCGATAGCGGATGACGAAGCGGTTGGGCACCTGCCAGGTGACGAACTCCACAAGGTTCTGCAGAAAGGTCTTTTCGAATACCTCTAGGGAACTACCGGCCTTCGCCAAGGCGTTCGGTAGATCCCGCAGCAGGCCACCGAAGTCGGCGTAATCCTTCATCACCGCGCGCAGGGTGGTCTCGCGGATGTTGCTGCCCTTGAAAAGCTCTCGCATGAAGCCGATGGCGGCTTCCTTGTCGCCCTTGAAGTCGGTTTCGATCTGCAAGGCGGTGTGGCCTGCGTTCACGCGATCCAGCTCGGCCTTGATGGTGTTGAACTCGCGTAGCCAGAGTCCGTTGAGCTTGTCGATCTCGGCAAACAGGGTGTCGCGGATGCTGCTTTGCTGGCTTTCCTGCTTGGCCAGCGCCGCCAGCATTTGCTCCGCCTTGGTCTTGCGTTGCTGTTGGGTCAGGAAGTCGTCCGGCTGGATGGCCGTCATGCCGGTTTGCTTGAGTTCCTGGGCCAGTTGGCGCTCGACCTGGGCGAACTCTTCCTGAAGACTGGTGCGAGCGGCCTCGAACTCGCCTTGCTTGGCTTGGAGACGGGCGGTAATGGTGCGAGCTTCCTTCTCGATGTGCTTGAGCTGATCGACCTTGGTAACAAAGTTGGCAAATTCGGTGTAATAAGCCGTGAAGAAGTCGGGGTTCTGCTTGGAGACGTAGCTCGTCGCGTTACGCAGTTCGTCCTCGTGCTCGGCAATCAATTGCCCCAGAGCGAGCACGAAGCTGTCTGCCCGTTCCTTCATGCGCGCCAGCGCAGTGGCATCCTGCTGGAAGCCAACGCGCTTTTGCAGTTTGTCAGCAACCCCGTACTCTTCGAACTTCTTCAGTCGGAAATTGGTATCGGTGAGCTGGGCCTCATACTCGCGCCTGAGTTCGGCGGTATTGTTGAGCTTGAGCCAGCGCTGCGCCGCATCGCGCACATGCCGGCGTTGGATTTCGATTTCGTCCCGCAGCACACGCAGCTTTTCGCCCACCAGCTTTTCCACCAGATCGGTCTCGAAACCTTCACCGGTGCTGGAAAGGTCTTTTTGCCCGAAGTAGATCGGGCGGCGCAGCACGGTTTCTCGGATCGACACGCCGGGCTGCAATTTACCGTCCAGATAGACGTTGGGTGCTTCGCGGAAGATGCGGGAGATGGTGAATTCCTGCCCGTACACATCGCAGGCCGTCAGCGTCACCTTGCCGCCGCTGCCCAGGGTGTGGCGGATCAGCTCATCCTTGTACTTGATGTCCTGCGCCTTCTCACCACGAGGAATGTCAAGGGTGTAGCGCACCGCCTCCAGAATGGACGACTTGCCACTACCGCGGATGCCGATCAACGTGTTCAATTCGGGCGAGAAATGCAGCGTTTGCCCGTCGAGGATGCCACCGTCGAAGTGGATACTGCGGATGTGCGACGCCTGATGCTTCGGCGGCTCCGTGGCGACCCGCGCGGCAGGATCGCTCAAGGCAAACTTGACGGCTTCAAAGGACAGCTCGCCCAATTTGAGATAGCAGGCTTTCCCACGGCCGATTTCATCGAGGCTCTTGGGGTCGCAGCCCTCCAGTTCGGCGGGATACCAGTCTTTGAGCCAATCTTGCACCTTGGTGCGGCAGGGCCCGCCCCTGCCCGCACCATCGTGGGTGCGCACTTTCTGGAAGCCCAGCGTGCGGCGGCGGAAGAATTCATTTCGCCCCAACTCGGTGAGCCGGCCACCGCCCAGCTCCACCCATAGGCCACTGCGTTCTTCCACATGGGCAAAGACGAGGAAGAAGTCGCGGTGGTAGCTTTCTAGCTTCTCGATGGTTGCTACGAGCGACAGCGACGAACGGCCGTTTTCCTGCTCGTACTGAGCTGGAAGCTGGCCTTGAAATGCAATGGTCAAGAACGGATTGATATGGTCGCGTCCATCCGCGAGCCAGGCGTCGGAAAAGACGACGAGCGTATGAATGCCATTAGCTCCATCATTGACCGATAGCTCGACGCCTGGCAGTAGCGCGATGTCTTTTTTCTGGGCTGTCTTGCGTAGCGCCTTGAATTCCTCGAAGTCGAACTTGTTGTGATTGGTGATGACGCCCAGACGGATACCCGCTTTCTCCAGCGCGTTTACGTAACTGCTGTTATAGAAATCGTCATCGCCGGTGTATTGGAATTCGCGGTCCGCGCGGGTGTGCAAATGAAAGTCCGCGCAAATCCATTGCGCCCCTTGTGCAAAGACACTCTCCAGGATATTACGCCTCACCCCTAACGCTTCGCGCCTCACGCCTTCTCCTTCCCCGGCGCCTCGATGCCCAGCTGCTTCACCTTGCGGTAGAGGTTGGTGCGGTCCAGGCCGGCGCGTTCGGCGGCGCGGCTCATGCCCCAGTGGCATTCCTCCAGCAAGGCTTCCAGATAGGCTTTCTCGAAGGCGTCGCGGGCATCCTTCAGGGGCAGGTGCAGCATCAGCTCGATGCCGGCCGGGCCGGTGGCCTTGGCCGGCTTGCCGAGAATGGCCTCGATGTTGGCCGGTTCGACCGGTTCCCGTGTCTCCTCCAGGGCCAGGCGCCCCGCCAGGGCGTCCAGTTCCGCCAGGTTGCCGGGCCAGTCGTAGGTGGCGAGCAGGGCCAGGGCGGCCTCGCTGAACACGCGCGGCGGTATGAGCAGGCGCGCGCAGGCGTCCTCCAGCATGCGCGCGGCGAGTTCCGGAATATCCTCGCGGCGCGCGCGCAGGGGGGGCAGTTCCACCACCGCATGCGCGAACTGGTCGTGCAATTCGCGCAGCAGCCTGCCCTCGGCCATCATCCGCGCGGGCGGACACTGGCAGGCCGCCGCCACGCGCGTGGCGAACTCGGCGCGGCGGGCGACGAGCAGGGCCAGACCCTTCTGCTGCATGGAGGACAGGGCCGCCATGTCGGGGACGAAGACCAGGCCGCCCTTGGCGCGCAGCAACAGTTCGGCGGGACGGTCGGCGAGGAGGGCGGCATCGTCGACCTGGACGAAGGGACCATCCGGCGGCGTCAGGAACTGCGCCACGCGGTCCTCGCCGATGCCCGGCTCGCTCAGCAGCAGCACCGGCAGGCCGGCGCTGGCGGCCAGGTGCAGGCGCTGGGTGAGACGCTTGATGGCTTCGCCGCGGCCCAGCGCCTCCAGGCTGCCGGAGGTGGTGGGCGTCACGCGCCGGGTTTCCATGGCCTTGCGCACGGTCTCCAGCAACTGCTTGTAGGCCACCGGCTTTTCCAGGTAGTCGAAGGCGCCCAGGCGGGTGGCCTCCACCGCCGTGTGCACGGTACCGTGGCCGGACATCATCACCACCGGCATGATCAGGCGGCCCTGCGTCTTCCATTCCTTGAGCAGGGTGACGCCGTCCACGTCGGGCATCCAGATATCCAGCAGCACCAGGTCCGGCACCTTGGCGTCGAGGGCGGCGCGGGCGGCGGTGCCGTTCTCGGCGGCGCGCACCTCGTAGCCCTCCTCCTCCAGGATTTCCCGCATCAGCTCGCGGATGCCGGGCTCGTCGTCCACCACCAGTATTTCAGGCATGACTATCCTTTCTCGTCCTCCAGGATGGGCAGTCGCACACAGATGCGGGCGCCGCCGCCCTCCAGATTACTCACCTCGATCTCGCCGTGGTGTTCCTCGACGATCTTTTTTACCACCGGCAGGCCCAGACCGGTACCCCGCGGTTTGGTGGTGGCATAGGGCTCGAACATGCGCTCGCGCAGTTCCTCGGGAAAACCGGGGCCATTGTCCTCCACCGTGAGGGCGATGCGCTCGCCCTCCAGCAGGGTTTGCACGCGGACGTGGGGGGCCGGCTGCTCGTGCAGGGCTTCCTGGGCATTCTTCAGCAGGTTGACCAGGACCTGGCGCAACAGGGCGGCATCGCCCGCCACCGGCGGCAGCCGCTCGGCGAGATGCGTTTCGATGGGCAGATCGCCCTCGTAGAGGTGCAGCACCTCCCGCGTCAGCGCGTTGAGATCGACCCGCTCGATGCGCGGCGACGGCAGGCGGGCGTATTGCGCGAAGGCGTCGACCAGGCCCTTGAGGGCGCCGACCTGGCCGACGATGGTGGCGGTGGCGCGCGTCAGGGTGTCGCGCGCCGGCCCTTCCAGGCGATCGGCCAGCTTGGCTTCCAGCCGCTCGGCGGAAAGCTGGATGGGCGTGAGGGGGTTCTTGATCTCGTGCGCCATGCGCCGCGCCGCCTCGCCCCAGGCGGCGTCGCGCTGGGCGCGGATGAGCTGGGTGACGTCGTCCAGCACCAGCACGTAGTCCGGGTGTTCATCCGCGGACAGCGGCGTGCCGCGCACCAGCAGGCTGCGTTTGCCCCGCGGCGTGACCAGGTCCACCTGCTCGCGCCAGGCCCGGGTCGGCGAAGCGCGGAAATGGCGCGCCATTTCCGCGGCGAATTGTCCCAGGCCCTGGCCCAGGCCCTGCGGCTCCGGCGCGGCATCCGCGCCGGCCTCGGCCAATCCCCAGGCGGTCAGGGGGCGGCCCTCCAGAGCGGCGCGTTCCACCCCCAGGATGGCGGCGGCGGCGGGGTTCGCCAGGCGCACGTCGAGGTTGGGCTCCAGGGTGACCACGCCGGCGGTGACGCTGGACAACACGCCTTCGAGATAGGCGTTCGCCTCCAGCAGCTTGTCGTGGCTTTCCTCCGCCGTGGCGCGGGCCTCGGCCAGTTGCCGGGTCATGCGGTTGAAGGATTGCGTGAGCATGCCCAGTTCGTCGCGCCGGGCGGTGTCCGGCACCAGGGTGAAGTCGCCGCGCGCCACCGCGCGGGTGCCGCGCGCCAGCGCGCGCAGCGGCGCGGCCAGGCGCTCGGAGAGCAGGAAGGCGAGGCTCAGCGCGGAGAACAGCGCCAGGGTCAGGGCCATGGTCAGGGAGATGCCGTACAGCCGCTTCAGGCCCAGGCGGGAGACGAGCAGCTCCTGATAGCCCTGGTGCGCATCTTCCACCTGCTGGGCGTCGCGCGCCAGCGGGCCGGGCACCGGCTGCGTCACCTGCAGGATGCGCAGGCGTTCGCGCAGGGCCAGCAGGGGGACGGGGACCACCACCTGCACGTCGATGCCGCCCTGGGCATTGGCGGTGAGGCGCGACCAGGGCTGCAGCAGGCGCGCCTGCCAGAGCGCGCCCTGCTCCACCGGCGGCGGCAGCAGGGCGTCCCCCCTGCCCGAGGAGAAGCCCAGCAGGCGGCCCTGCTCGTCGAGCAGGCCGACTTCCAGCAGGCCGGAGGCCTCGCGCAAATCGTCCAGGCGCGCGACCTGCAGGATCAGGGGGATGTCGCCGAGCTGGCGGGCCATGCGCTCGCTCTTCGCCACCATTTCCCGCTGCACGTGTTCCAGCGCCGTACGGCCGAGGGTGAGGCCGCCCTCCAGCGCGGTCTCCATGCGCACGTCGAACCAGGATTCGATGGAGCGCACCAGGAACTGCACGGAGACCGCGTACACCACGCTGCCCGGCAGCAGCGCCATCAGGCTGATGACCAGGAAGAAGCGGGCGGTGAGTTTGGCGCCGAAGACGCCGGCGCGGATGCGCCGCACCAGCACGAAGGCCTGGTAGGCGATCAGGATGACGAGGCCGACGATGGCCGCCGCCGTCGCCACCAGCAGGGTGGGCAGATGCCCGGCGAAGAAGGCGGTGTTGTCGGCCGCGGCCACCAGCAGCCCGATGAGGGCGATGCCCAACAGCAGGCTGGCGGCCACCAGGTAGATCATCGCGCGCCCGCGTCAGTACTTGAAGCCGCGTTCCTGCCAGCCCGAATCCAGCTGCCAGCGGGCGGACGAGGCCAGGGCGTTGACCTGCAGCGGCTTGGGCAGCTGGGCGATGTCCAGGTACATGCGGATGTAGGCGCGGTGATTGGATTTCTTCCGGGTCTGATTGACGTTCAGCACCACCCAGTCGCGCAGGTCGCCCGCGGCGCGCAGGGCGTCTTCCAGGCTGTCGTGGGCGGAAAAGCTGCCCTGCACGGTCACGTAGAACTGCCGCAACAGGGCGTTGTAGGAGACGCGCACCGGCCGTTGCAGCTCGATGAGGTCTTCCGCCAGCCAGTAATCGCGCTCCCGCTGCGCCTCGAAGGCCTGCACGAAGCTGAGCTGCACGCCGCGCATGAGGGCTTTTTCCAGGGTGCCGGAAAGCTGGACGTCGAACTGGCCGGAGAGGATGAACTGCTCGCCCTTGAGGACGATGTCCGCCTTCGCCAGCTGGATGCTTTCCGCCCGCGCCATGGGGGCCACCGCCAAGGCCATCAGGCCGGCCGCGGCGCGCAGGAGGAAATCACGTCTTGTGCAGGCGGGCATAAAAGAATCCATCGGTATCCGGGCCGGGCAGGACCTGACCCGCACGCGCGCCGGGCAACTCGGGGAGAT
>JBBIIR010000085.1:0-8050 GCA_037446455.1 Hydrogenophilales bacterium
AATTTGGCTCTGAAGAAACACGAAGGACCGCCCCGAGTGTTTCTTGGCCCCTTGCGGGGAGATCGCCGCGTAGCGGCGATTTCGGGGTGGGCTCATAATCCCGCCCCAGGCATCGTCCCAACCCGAGGAGACCAAGGATGAATTACGTGGAAAACCCCGCAGTGCTCGTCGCCTGGCTGGGCTTCTTTCTGGCCCTGATATTCGGCTATGTGGCAAACAAGACCAGTTTCTGCACCATGGGCGCGGTGTCCGACGTGGTGAACATGGGCGACTGGGGCCGCATGCGGGCCTGGCTGCTGGGGATCGCCGTGGCCATGCTGGGCGCCAATCTGCTGGTGTTTTTCGGTTATCTCGATCTTGGTCAGACCCTCTACACGCGCGGCACGGTGCACTGGATGGCGGCCCTGGTCGGCGGGCTGGCTTTCGGTGTGGGCATGACCCTGGCCGGCGGCTGCGGCCAGCGCACCCTGGTGCGACTGGGCGGAGGGAATCTGAAATCCGTGGTGGTGTTCATGTTCATGGGTTACACCGCGCTGGTCACCATGAACGGCATCCTGCGCCACGTGGTGGACGGCACCCTGCGCGCCGAACCCTTGACCATTCATTTGGACGGCTTGCAGACGCTTCCCGCCCTGCTGGGACTGGCGGACAGGATCTCGCAACTGTCCGTGGGGGTGATCCTGGCGCTGGCGATCCTGGCTTTCGTGTTCGCCAGCCGCGAGTTCCGCGAGAACCGCGACAACATCCTGGCCGGCATCGTGGTCGGTCTGGTGGTCGCCGCCGGCTGGTATGTCACCGGCCATCTCGGATTCGCGGAAAACGAATTCATGGAGCAAGCCTACGTGGGCACGGATTCGAAGATGGCCGAGTCGATGACTTTCGTCGGGCCCCTGGCCTATACCATGGACCTCTGGGCCTACTGGCGCGACAAGCACGTCACCTTCGCGGTGGCCTGCGTATTCGGCGTGGTGGTGGGGTCCTTCCTGTACTCCGTGTTCAATAAAAGCTTCCGCTGGGAGTACTTCAATTCGCCCCAGGACATGTTCCGGCATCTGGTCGGCGCCGTGCTCATGGGTTTCGGCGGCATCACCGCCTTGGGCTGCACCATCGGCCAGGCGGTGACCGGAGTGTCGACTTTATCCATCAGTTCATTCATTGTTTTCTTCGGCATCGTCGCCGGCGCGGCCCTCACCATGAAAATTCAGTATTATCTGATGATGCGTGAAGCCTGATCCGAATGTCCTATTCAAGGGGTCGGGCGCGCTGCCGATAATCAATGCGGGTGTGCACGCGGCGTCTTGTCCCCATTGGGGGAGATGGAAAGGAACATGAATGCATAAGTTGCTGGGTGTGTGGCTGATCGGCTTCGCATCGCTGCTGTCCGGTCCGGTCCTGGCCTCCGAGGAGCCGACCAAGGCCATCAATTTCGAGTTCACGGACGTCGAGGGCAAGAGCTTCAAGCTTTCCGACTTCAAGGGTAGATGGGTCCTGGTCAATTTCTGGGCGCCCTGGTGTCCGCTATGCTGGGTGGAAGTGCCGACCCTCAACGAGTTGAACAAGCGCAAGGACTTCGTGGTGATCGGCGTGGGCCTCGACTACGGTCCCGACGCCAACGTGGTCAAGGAAACCGCCAAACGCCACAACATCGATTTCCACGCCATCGTCGCCGGCGGCGCCCGCCGCAATCCCGACAGCCCGTTCCGACAGGTGGGCCCGGTCGACTTCTACCCCACCTCCTACGTCTACGATCCAGACGGTGAAATCGTCATGTTCATTCCCGGCCAGGTGCGCATGAACAGGATTCTTGCCTTCATGGATGACTACCGGAACAAGCAAACCCGGCTCGCCGGCGGCAAGGCGGAACCGCATCAAGGGCCGTCGCCCATCCAGGAAGTCAGCCACAGCAAGCCGCAGCCCAGGACCACCGCGCCGCGCAGCGATAAGCCCGCCGCGAAGCCGCAGACGCCGGCAGGCAAGCCGAGAACCGTGACCTATTGATGCATTTTGGTTTGACCGGATCGGCGCGGGTCTGGAATAATCGCGCTCCTTTTATGGGTCGGTAGCTCAGTTGGTAGAGCAGCGGACTTTTAATCCGTTGGTCGCGAGTTCGAGTCTCGCCCGACCTACCATGCGGGTTGTTAGCTCAGTTGGTAGAGCAGCGGACTCTTAATCCGTAGGTCCACAGTTCGAATCTGTGACAACCCACCAGCAACCAAGCGGCCTGCAGCGATGTAGGCCGTTTTCATTCCGGCTGCGTTTTGCTCCGTGTAAGCCCTGTGTAACCGGATTTCATCAATCCGGCCCCTCGTCGTGAGCCTGAACCTCAAGCGCCGGCACCTGACGGAAAGTCAGCGCGCGATGGTTGGGGCGAGGATTGCGAACCTGGGGAACGGCCAGAAAACATGCTCTGCAAATTTGCAAAGCACGCCAATTACCCAACCGCAAGCCGCCGCTCTCGTCAACGTCAGCCCAAGGACGGTGGCCACGGCGGCAAGGATGTGAGGCTTTAAGAAGCGCAGAAGCGCGCATGACACTAGATGTAGCGTCACAAGTGCACGGAACGCCCAGCATGTAGCCAGGTCAAACCCCACTCGCTATGCTTGAGCCATGACACGCTTGGACATCGAACGCACAGAACTGCGCGCCTTCACCGCCGAGGTGGGTGATGTGGCGGCGCGCAGCCTCACCTTGCTGCGCGACATAGAGCACACCCTGAACTGGCTGGGGCACCGCACCCGCATGTTCGATACCCTCACGGCGTTTGCCGATCAAGTGAATAACGAGTTGGACAGGATCGATGGCGTCATCGATGCAGACGGCGCCCTGACGCCCGCCATGGAAGAAGCGCAGGGGGATATCGAGGAGGTCTATCGCGCCCTGATCGCCAAGCGCCAAAGCGCGCGCGATGACCGGCGCCTGTGCGAGGACGATGGCGTCGAGGCCGCCTACACCGAAACCATTGCGGCGGCGGCCGACCTGCACAATTCCATCAACCGCCTACGCTGGAACATCGGGGAGCACGACGTGGATGCGGCTCCGCATGCTTCCGATCCGGCCATGGTGGCGCACTCTCCTGAGGACGTGGAGCGCATTCTCAACCAGATCATCAAGGGATGATCCGCATCACTGCCGTGGATTTCACGGCGCCCAGGTTCAAGAGGGAGTTGCGAGCCATTCCGCCTGAGATTCAGCGGCTTGCGCTAATAGCGCTTCAGGACTTGGTCCGCCAGCCGATCCCGAAGCGCCTGCGTTTCGAGAAACTGAGTGGCCACAAGAACCCGTCCATCTACACCGTCCACGTCACGCCAAATCACAGCCACAAGGCCAGCTTTGAACTGGTTGGCACCATTGCGGTGATGCGCCGCATCGGTACCCACAAGGAAATCGACCGGGTGCCGTGAGCTTCCGGTGACCCGCATAACCGATCCCGCCCGCGAGGCGGGATTTTTGTCTCAGGCTACCTGCCGCTTGCGCGGTAAGCCAGTCGCCTCCATCCCCCCGCCCTAGCCCATGTTTAACAACAGGGAATTGACCCAACTGGGCGCGGCGGAGCATGTGGCAAGGCGGGTGGCGCAAAATGCGCGCTGCGGGTGGCGGAACAGCATGGGCGACATCCAACGGGTGCTGACCATTGCCCACTTCGACAAACTTGGCTTACCCCGGCTCTCATGACCTCAACTTCTCGAACCGCCCGGTGCGGACCCGCATGCCGGGTGGTGTGGGAGGGGCTCGGTCAGGTATCCTGACCGCCCCTATCCCGATTTCAGGGCCACAAGCTTCTCGGCTTGACCCGGCGAGGCGCAATCGCTAGTGTTTCAGCCTTTTCTGATAAACAAGAATTGCTCGCCATGGCCGACATGGAATTGACCGGAGCGGAGATCGTGGTCCGCTGCTTGCGCGACGAAGGCGTCAGGCACATCTTTGGGTACCCGGGCGGCGCGGTACTCAATATCTACGACGAAATCTACAAGCAGCAGGATTTTCAGCACATTCTCGTGCGCCATGAGCAGGCCGCCGTGCATGCCGCCGACGCCTATGCGCGCTGCACCGGCCAGGTCGGCGTGGCCCTGGTGACCTCGGGGCCGGGCGCGACGAATGCGGTGACCGGCATCGCCACCGCCTACATGGACTCCATTCCCATGGTGGTGATCACCGGCCAGGTACCCACCGCCGCCATCGGCCAGGATGCCTTCCAGGAAGTCGATACCGTCGGCATCACCCGGCCCTGCGTGAAGCACAACTTCCTGGTGAAGGACGTGAAGGAACTGGCCTCCACCATCAAGAAGGCGTTCTACATCGCCGCCACCGGCCGCCCCGGACCGGTGGTGGTGGACGTGCCCAAGGACGTCACCCAGCACAAGTGCGCGTATGCCTATCCGAAGAGCGTGACCATGCGCTCCTACAACCCCACCAGCAAGGGCCACGCGGGCCAGATCAAGAAGGCCGCGCAGATGCTGCTGGAAGCCAAGCGGCCCATCCTCTACACGGGCGGCGGCGTGGTGCTGGGCAACGCGGCGGAGCAGGTCACCGAACTGGCCCGCCTGCTGGGCTATCCGGTCACCAACACCCTGATGGGGCTGGGCGGCTATCCCTCGCCCGATCCGCTGTTCCTGGGCATGCTCGGCATGCATGGCACCATCGAGGCCAACATGGCCATGCAGCACTGCGACGTGCTGCTGGCGGTGGGCGCCCGTTTCGATGACCGCGTGGTGGGCAATCCCAAGCACTTCGCCAAGGAGGCTCACCGCATCATCCACGTCGACGTGGATCCGTCCTCCATCTCCAAGCGCGTGCGGGTGGACGTGCCCATCGTCGGCGAGGTCGGCCAGGTGCTCGACGAGATCATCAAGCTCCTCAAGGCGGGCGGGGACAAGCCGGATCAGCAGGCGCTCAAGGCCTGGTGGGCGCAGATCGAGCTGTGGCGTTCCCAGGACTGCCTGAAATACGACCGCGGCGCGTCGGTGATCAAGCCCCAGTTCGTGGTCGAGAAGCTCTACGAAGTGACCGGCGGCGACGCTTACGTCACCTCCGACGTCGGCCAGCACCAGATGTGGGCGGCGCAGTACTACAAGTTCGCCAAGCCGCGCCGCTGGATCAACTCCGGCGGTCTGGGCACCATGGGCTTCGGCCTGCCCGCCGCCATGGGCGTGCAGAAGGCGCATCCCGACGCGGTGGTGGCCTGCATCACCGGCGAAGGCAGCATCCAGATGAACATCCAGGAACTGTCCACCTGCAAGGAATTCAATCTGCCCCTCAAGATCATCCTGCTCAATAACGGCTATCTGGGCATGGTGCGGCAATGGCAGGAGTTTTTCTACGAGGAGCGCTATGCGGAGTCCTACATGGCCTCCCTGCCGGACTTCGTCAAGCTGGCCGAGGCCTATGGCCATGTCGGCATGACCATCGAGAAGCCCGAGGACGTCGAGCCGGCCCTGCGCGATGCCTTCGGCAAATACAAGGACCGCCTGGTGTTCCTCAACTTCCTCACCGACCCGCGCGAAAACGTGTTCCCCATGATTCCCGCCGGCAAGGGTCTGTCCGAGATGATCCTGGTGTAAGGGAAGAATCATGCGACACATCATTTCCCTGCTGATGGAAAACGAATCCGGCGCGCTGTCCCGGGTTTCCGGCCTGTTCTCCGCGCGCGGCTACAACATCGAGTCCCTCACCGTGGCGCCCACCGAGGACGCCACCCTGTCGCGCATGACCATCGTCACGCGCGGTTCCGACGACGTCATCGAGCAGATCACCAAGCAGCTCAACAAGCTGATCGACATCGTCAAGGTGCAGGACCTGACCGACGGCAGCCACATCGAGCGCGAACTCATGCTGGTGAAGGTGCGCGCCAGCGGCGAGATGCGCGAGGAGATGAAGCGCATGGCCGACATCTTCCGCGGCCGCATCCTGGACGTGTCGGACAAGACCTACACCATCGAATTGACCGGAACGGGCACCAAGCTGGACGCCTTCCTCGCCGCCATCGATCCCGCCGCCATCCTGGAAACCGTGCGCACCGGCGCCTCGGGCATCGGCCGCGGCGACCGCATCATGAAAATCTAGTGAGGCGTGAAGCGTGAGGCGTGAGGCGGCAACCCCGGCTCCACGCCCCGCGCCTTCCTCCTCACGCCTCACGAACTGAAAGGACTGCCATGAAGGTGTACTACGAAAAAGATTGCGACCTCTCCCTGATCAAGAAGAAGAAGGTCGCCATCGTCGGCTACGGCTCCCAGGGCCACGCCCACGCCAACAACCTGAAGGATTCCGGCGTCAAGGTCAGCGTCGGCCTGCGCAAGGACGGCGCATCCTGGAACAAGGCCAAGAACGCCGGCCTGAGCGTCAAGGAAGTGGGCGCCGCCGTGAAGGATGCCGACGTGGTCATGATCCTGGTGCCGGACGAGCAGCAGCCCGGCGTCTACTACAAGGAGATCGAGCCCAACATCAAGAAGGGCGCCACCCTGTGCTTCGCGCACGGCTTCAACATCCACTACAACCAGATCGTGCCGCGCGCCGACCTGGACGTGATCATGATCGCCCCCAAGGGGCCCGGCCACACCGTGCGCTCGACCTACCTGGCCGGCGGCGGCGTACCCTCCCTGATCGCCGTCTACCAGGACAAGACCGGCAAGGCCAAGGACATCGCGCTGGCTTATGCGGCGGCCAACGGCGGCGCCCGCGCCGGCGTCATCGAGACCAACTTCCGCGAGGAGACCGAGACCGACCTGTTCGGCGAGCAGGCCGTGCTCTGCGGCGGCGCCGTGGAACTGGTGAAGATGGGCTTCGAGACCCTGGTGGAAGCCGGCTACGCGCCGGAGATGGCCTACTTCGAGTGTCTGCACGAGCTGAAGCTGATCGTCGACCTGATCTACGAAGGCGGCATCGCCAACATGAACTACTCCATCTCCAACAATGCGGAGTATGGCGAGTACGTGACCGGCCCCAAGGTCATCAACGAGACCTCCCGCGCCGCCATGCGCGAGGCCCTGAAGAACATCCAGACCGGCGATTACGCCAAGCGCTTCATCCTCGAAGGCAAGACCAACTACCCCGAGATGACCGCCCGCCGCCGCCTCAACGCCGAGCATCCCATCGAAGTGGTGGGCGAGAAGCTGCGTGAGATGATGCCCTGGATCAAGGCCAACAAGCTGGTGGACAAGTCGCGCAATTGATTGCGCGACTTGTCAGGATTCAGCTTACGGGATACGGGGTACAGTCCAGTTGGCGCGGCGAAGCCGCGGAAACTTTCTGAAACCTGTTCCCTGAAACCTGTAACCTGACATCCGCATCGGACTCATGCCCCCCACCAAAGCTCCCTGGCCCCATCCCCTCATCGCCCGCGAGGGATGGCCGTTCCTGGCCGGCGCCCTGGCGGCGGCGCTGCTTGTCACCTGGCTCGCCGGCTGGGCCTGGGCGGCGCCGCTGTGGATCATCGCGGTCTTCGTGCTCCAGTTCTTCCGTGACCCGGCCCGGGTGGTGCCCATCGGCGAGGGCCTGGTGCTGTCCCCCGCCGACGGCCGCATCGTCGCGGTGGAGGAGACCGACGACCCCTGGCTGAAGCGCCGGGCGCTGAAAATCAGCGTGTTCATGAACGTGTTCAACGTGCATTCCAACCGGGCGCCGGTGGATGGCGAGGTCAAGGGACGCTGGTACCACCCCGGCAAGTTCGTCAATGCCGACCTGGCCAAGGCCTCCACCGAGAACGAGCGCAACGCCGTGTGGTTCCGCACGCCGGCCGGCAAGGACGTCACCAGCGTCCAGGTCGCCGGCCTCATCGCCCGCCGCATCCTCTGCTACGTGGAGCCGGGCGCCCAACTCAAGCGCGGCGAGCGCTACGGCTTCATCCGCTTCGGTTCGCGGGTCGACGTCTACCTGCCCACCGACGCCAAGCCCCGCGTCGCCCTGGGCGACAAGGTGCGCGCCGCCAGCGACGTGCTCGCCCAGTTCTGAGCATGCACGACATGACGCCCGGCCCCGAGCGGGAACCGGATCCCGGCGCAGAAGGGCTGAGAGCCAAACCGCGCCGGCGCGGCATCTTCCTGCTGCCCAACCTGTT
>JBBIIR010000086.1:0-7974 GCA_037446455.1 Hydrogenophilales bacterium
GGTGACCATGGAGCCCATCTTCATGAGCACCTTGATGACCTCGGCGGCTTTCACCGACATCTTGTGGGCCAGGTCGGCGACGCTGATGGTTTCCGGAATCAGCACCTCGCGCACCACCGGCTCGGCGGGCGCCTGCGGGGCGGCTTCATGCTCGGATTTGTGGCGCCCCTTCTTCGCGCGCCAGCCATCGCCCGCATCGACGGCGCCTCGGGTCCTGAGGCCCGGGCGCTTGCCCGACACCGGCTCTTCCTTGCCCTTCTTGGCGGCGGCCTTGTCCACCTTGGGCTTGACGCTGGGTTTCACCGCGGGCTTGGTTGCCTCGGGCTTTGCCGCCTCGGCGGGCTTCGCGGCCTCCGCCGCCTTGGCCGATTCCTCGGCCTGCCGGCGCGCGGCCTCGCGCTCCTGCTTGGCCTTCAGTTCCGCCTCCTGGATGGCGCGCAACTTGGCGGTGCGCTTGGCCTCCAGTTCACGCGCCTTGCGCTCGGCATCGCTGAGGATGGACGGGATGACGCGCGGGGTGACCGCCGGCTTCTCCTCCGCCGCGGCAACTACGCCGGCAGGCTCTTCGGCGGCGGCGACCGGGACGGACGCCTGCGCCTCGGGCGTGGCCAGCGTCGGCGCCGCCACCTGCTCGGGCACGGCGACCTGGACAACCTGCTCCGCGACGGCGGCTGGCGCGGGCGGCGCCTCGGCGGCGGCTTCGCCGGGATGCGCCTCGACGCTGGCGCCCTCGCGCTTGACCAGCACGCGCTTCTTGCGCACCTCGACCTGCACGGTACGGGTGCGGCCGCTGCTGTCGGCGGTCTTGATCTCGCCGGTCTGCTTGCGCGTCAGGGTGATCTTGGTCTTCGGCTCGCGGGCGCCATGCTTGCCGCGCAGATAATCCAGCAGACGGGATTTGTCCTGATCCGACAGAGCATCCCGCACACCCTGGACGGCCACGCCCGCGGACTGGAGCTGCTTGACCAGCAGCGCCGGTTCCACCTTGAGTTCGCTGGCGAATTGTTCGACGTTCATCTTCTACCCCCGTCAGGTCCCCGCCAGCATCGGCGCGCGCGCGGTCATGATCAGCGCCTTGGCGCGTTCCTCGTCCATGGCGACCAGTTCGATCAGCTCGTCGACCGCGAGATCGGCCAGATCCTCGGCATTGCGGATGCCCTGCGCGGTCAACAGGGCGGCGGTTTCCTCGTCCATGCCGGCCACGCTCATCAGGTCGGCTGCGGCGCTCTCCACCGCCTCCTCGCGCACGATGGCGTCGGTGAGCAGGGCGTCGCGCGCGCGGGCGCGCAATTCGTTGACGGTATCCTCGTCGAAGGCCTCGATCTCCAGCATCTCGGCCAGCGGCACGTAGGCCACCTCCTCGAGGCTGGCGAAGCCTTCCTCCACCAGGACCTGGGCCACGTCCTCGTCCACGTCCAGCTTGACCATGAACATCTGGATCAGGCTCTGGGCTTCTTCCTGGTGCTTCTGCTCGGCCTCGTCCACGGACAGGATGTTGATGGCCCAGCCGGTGAGCTCCGCCGCCAGGCGCACATTCTGGCCATAGCGGCCGATGGCCACTTCCACCTGCTCCGGCTCGACCACCACGTCCATGGCGTGCTTTTCCTCGTCGACGACGATGCTGGTCACCTCGGCCGGCGACAGGGCGTTGATGACGAATTGAGCGGGGTCGGGCGACCACAGCACGATGTCGACACGCTCGCCGTTGAGCTCGTTGGTCACCGCGGTGACGCGGGTGCCGCGCACGCCGATGCAGGTGCCCTGCGGATCGACGCGCGGATCGTTGGACTTCACCGCGATCTTCGCGCGCATGCCGGGATCGCGCGCGGCGGCCTTGATCTCGACGATGCCCTCCTCCACCTCGGGCACTTCCAGGCGGAACAGTTCCATGATGAATTCCGGCGCGGTGCGCGACAGGGTCAGCTGCGGCCCGCGACCGCCGCGCTCGGCGCGCACCAGATAGGCGCGCACGCGGTCGCCCACGCGCAGGTTTTCCTTGGCGATCATCTGGTCCTTTTCCAGACGACCCTCGATGCGGCCGGACTCGATGATGGCGCTGCCGCGGTCCATGCGCTTGATGGTGCCGGACACCAGAGCCTCGTTGCGCGCCAGGAAGTCGCTCAAGACCTGCTCGCGCTCGGCGTCGCGGATCCGTTGCAGGATCACCTGCTTCGCGGCCTGCGCGCCGATGCGGCCGAAGGCCACCGCCTCCAGCGGTTCCTCGATGAACTCGCCGACCTGCGCATCCGGCCGGATCGCCTGCGCCTGGCTCAGGGTGTACTGGCGCTCCGGCGCCTCGATCTCGACATCGTCGGGGAGGATTTCCCAGCAGCGGAAGGCCTCGTACTCGCCGCTCTTGCGGTCGATCTCGACGCGCACGTCGGCGTCCTCGTTGAACCTTTTCTTGGTGGCGTGGGCCAGGGCCGCCTCGATGGCGCCGAACACCACTTCCGGCTCCACATTCTTCTCGCGCGCCAAGGCGTCCGCCAGCATCAAAACTTCGCGACTCATCGCTTCCTCCGGGTAGGCCCCTCAAGCTCCGGCGCCAAGCGGGCGGAATCCACTTCGACAAGGGGAATCGCCCGCAGCACGCCATCCATCTCCAATTGCAGCACACCGTCCGTCAGACCCTTCAACACCCCGGTGAAGCGCTTGCGGCCCTCGATGGGCGCATGCAGCCGGATATTGGCCCGTTGGCCGGCGAAGCGGAGGAAATCCGCCTCCTTGACCAGGGGCCGATCCAGTCCCGGAGAAGATACCTCCAGACGGTCGTAATCCACGTTCTCCACCATGAACAGGCGCGTGAGCTGATTGCTCACCCGCACGCAGTCATCCAGCGTGATGCCGCCGGGCTGGTCGATGTAAAGCCGCAGCAAGCCGCGGCCGACCCGTTCCAGGGCCACCATCTCGTACCCCATGCCCGCCAGGGTCGGTTCGATCAGTGCGCGCAAGTCCATGTCGGAGAAATAAAAAATGGGCGCGAAGCCCATCGAAAACTTGCGGATTATACATCACTTCATGCCCATGCCCGCTAGTCTGTTCGATGCGCGCGGAGGACGGACCGGCGCGCGATCCGCCGCGCGCCAGTGCGAGCTACTCCCCGCCGAGGATGCGCTCCAGCTCGATGTAGTCCTCGCCGGCGCGCAGACGCAGACGGGCCAGCCAGACGCCGGTGTCGGGCAGACGCGCCGCGGTCCGATACTCGCCGCCGCCGACGTCGCTCAGGTCGAGGGTCTGGCTGGGTGGCTGGCCCGGCCGGCCGAGCAGGATTTGCACCGGCACACCCTCGACGCCGCGGCCGTCCGCGCCCGCCACGCGCACCCGCACCTCGCCCACGCGGCCGGGATGCAGCGCGTCAAGGCCGGCGACTTCCAGGTTCCAGCCCTGGCGGGCCAGCTTCGCTTCCATGCCGAGGCGATGGCCCTGCACCTTGGCGGCATCCTCGCGATGCGCCACCACCCCGGCGAAGCCGGTATGGATGTTCTTGCCTTCCGCGCCCGGCAGCAGGATGCGCGCCAGCGCGGGCGGCAGGCCATGGCCGGCGATATGGACGAAGCCGCCGAACAGGATGGTAAGCAGCACGAAGAAGGCGATCATCAGCTTCGGCGCCCAATGCGTTTGGCCATGCGCCCCCGCCTTGCTGTGAAACATCTGGAACAGCAGGATGGCCACCGTCGGATAGGCGATGACGTGCAGAGTGACCACATCGAGGCCCGGCCAGACCAGCGTGGCGTGCACCAGGTAGGCCGCGGAGGGCAGCGCGCAGGCCAGCACCGCGGCCCAGAAATTCGACATGCGCAGGCGGCGGCCGGCGCCATACAGCAGCACGGTGAGCAGCATGCCCCCGAAAACGGTGATGAGTAGATTCATGCGGACTCCCTCTCAATGCTGGGTAAAGAACCGGGCCGGATCGACCACCTCATCACCCTTGCCGGAGCGGATGACGAACTCGAATGCGCGGATCTCGCCGGCCTTTGCGGGATCGAGTTTGACGCTGGCCTGGATGATGACGCTCTTGCCGTTGCGGATGCGCACCTCCCTGAAGCTGCCGAGATCGAGGGCGTCCGGCGGCAGGCCGCGGGCCTCGATGCGGTAGGTTTCCTCCGCGCCGGAAAGATTGGTCAGGCGGATCTGGTAGCGGTTGCGGATGGAACCGTCCGACAACACCACGTAGAGCGGCTGACGGATTTGCTGGATGCTGTGCTCGAAGCTCGCGCGGTGGCTCATGTCGTAGACCAGGAAGGCGGTCATCAGCACCAGGGCGATACCGTAGCCCAGCACCTTGAGGCTCTTCCAGTGCAGGCGCACCGGATCGGGTCGCGGCTTGGCCAGGTTGGTCTCCGAGTCGTAGCGCACCAGGCCGCGCGGCCAGCCGATCCTGTCCATGATGCTGTTGCAGGCATCGACGCACAGGCCGCAGGAAATGCAGGTGTATTGCAGTCCGTCGCGGATGTCGATGCCGACCGGGCAGACCTGCACGCACAGACCGCAATCGATGCAATCGCCATGGCCGCGCGCGGCGCGTTCGGAGCGCTCGCGCAAACCGCCGCGCGACGCGACCCGGCCGGCGAAGCCCTCGCCGCGGGCGCGGTCGTAATGCACGGTAAGGGTTTCCGGTTCGTACATGGCGCCCTGGAAGCGGCCATACGGGCAGATGAAGGTGCACACGTGCTCGCGCAGCACGCCGGCGGACAGATAGGTGCTGAGGGTCAGGGCCAGGGTGGTGATGTAGGCGGCCGCCGGCGCCTGTCCCAGGAAGATGTCCTGCAACAGGGTGGGGGCGTGGCCGAAATACAGCACGAAGGTGAGGGCCGTCCAAAATGACAGCAGCACCCAGGCCAGACGCGTGGCGCCCACCTTGAGCAGCTTCTCGCGGCTGCGCCAGGACTCCCGCGCCAGCCGCAGGCGGGCGGGACGCTCGCCCTGGAGGGCGTGTTCCAGCCAGATGAAGGCGTCGGTCCACAGGGTCTGGAAACAGAAATAGCCGCAAAAGGCGCGCCCCACCAGGGCGGTGGCGAAGAACAGCAGCACCGCCGCGATGAACAGCAGCAGCGCCAGCCAGAACACGTCCTGGGGATAGACGGTCAGGTCGAAGAGCAGATAGCGGCGGCCGGGAATGTCGAACATCACCGCCTGGGCAGGCCCGTCCCCGCGCGACCAGGGCAGCCAGGGCAGCAGGAAATAGACGGCGAAGCCCAGCCAGAGGACGCCGGTCTTGAAGCGGCGAAAGGGTCCCCGGATGGAGCGGGGCACGATGGGCACCCGCTTGAAATACAACTCCTTGCCTGCGTTTTCCACGACATCACCTGCTGGACGGATTCGCCAAGCCGCTCGACAACGGCTTCGCGGATCGGCCCGGGGAAAAGAAAAAACCCCGGCGAACCGGGGCTTTCCGAACGAAGGGCGCGGGGTAGGCGTCTCGGCGGATGCGCGGCTTACTTGCCGCCACCCAGTTCATGCACGTAGAGCGTGAGCAGCCGGATCTGTTCCGCGCTCAGGCGGCCTTGAAAGCTGGGCATCACACCCTTGTCGAGACCGCCGGCGATGACCTTGCGCACGGCATCCACCTTGGCGGCGTCGCTCCCGGCGGCGGGCACGTTGGCCCACAGCCAGACCTGGTCGGTGAGGTTGGGGGAACCGATGTCCTGGCGGCCCTTGCCATCGTCGCCGTGGCAGTAATAGCAGGCGGCGGCGTGCGAGTTGTACAGTTGCTTGCCCTTCTCCGCCTTGGCCGCGTCGGCGCTGACGCCGGACAGGGAAAGCACGTAGTGCGCCAGCTCGTCGATCCGCGCGGCGTTCAGGGCCTCGGCGTAGGGGGGCATGTAGCCGCGCCGGCCCTGGGCGATGGAAGCGTGGATCTGCTCGAAGCCGCCGCCATACTGCCAGTCGTCATCGGTCAGGTTGGGGAAGAAGCCGACCTTGCCCTGCCCGCCGGCCTGATGGCAGGCGGCGCAGTTCTCGGAGAACAGGGCCTTGCCGGCCGACACCACGAAACTGTTGAGTTCCGGATCGCGGGTGACCTGTTCGTAGGGCAGGCTGGCGATGCGGTCGAAATAGGGCTTCTGCAACGCGGAGGCTTCCTGGGTTTCCGCCAGCAGCTTGGCGCGTGTGTTCCAGTGCCAGGTTTCCTCCTCGCCCTGGGCATTGACGTAGGTCACCTTGCCGATCCCCGGCAGAAAGCCCGCGCCCACCGGCCAGGACGGATACCACACCCAATACACCAGGGCGAACACGATGGTCACGTAGAACCCGTAGGTCCACCAGGCCGGCAGGGGATTGTTGTATTCCTGAAGGTCGTCATCCCAGACGTGGCCGGTGGTTTGCGCACCGGAAGCGGGCGATGGGCCGGTAGTGTGGTCAGCCATTGGACTTGTCCTTCATGTCTTCGTCATCGAGAAACGGGATGTTCTTGTGCTCTTCCAGCCGTTTGCCACGCTTCTTGCTGCCATAGACCCAGAGCACGATCAGGCAAAAGGTCACGAAGAAGATGACCAGGCCGAGCGGCTTGGCATTGGCGGGATCGGCGAACCACTCCATCAGCGATACTTGACCAGGTCTTCGGGCTTGATCTGGCTGAAGTCCACCATGGTGCCCAGCACTTGCAGGTAGGCGACCAGGGCGTCCATCTCGGTGACGCTGGCGCGGTCGCCGTCGAAGTTGCCTTCCTGCGCCTGCGCCACCAGGTTGTCGCGCGCATCCGGAATGTGCAGCGTCTTCGCAACCTCGGCGCCGAACTTCTCGACGTTGCGCTGGTATTCCTCCCGGTTGGCGGAATAGGGCACGCCGGCCACGCGCAGGGCGCGCATGCGGTCGCCGACGTCGGCGTAGTCGAGTCGCGACATCAGCCAGGGATAGTTGGGCATCACCGACTCCGGCACCACCGATTTGGGCTCGATCATATGCTGCACGTGCCATTCGTTGGAGTACTTGCCGCCCACTCGCGCCAGATCCGGCCCGGTTCGCTTGGAACCCCACTGGAACGGATGGTCGTACTTGGATTCGGCGGCCAGGGAATAGTGGCCGTAGCGCAACTGCTCGTCGCGGAAGGGACGGATCATCTGCGAATGGCAGGTATAGCAGCCCTCGCGGATGTAAATGTCGCGGCCACGCTGTTCGAGGGGCGTATAGGGACGCACGCCGGGCACGTTCTCCATGGTGTCCTCGATGAGGAACAAGGGGGTGATCTGCACCAGACCGCCGACGCTGATGGCCAGCATGGTGAACACCAGCAGGATGCCGGCGCTGGTCTCGACTTTCTCGTGCTTGAAGTTCTTGAGCATGACGACCTCGTCGGAATCAGGCGGCCGCGGCGGCGGGCGCGGCGGTGGCTTGGGCGGCGCGCACGCCCTGGCGGATGGTCCGGTACACGTTGTACGCCATCAGGCCCATGCCCGCGAGGAAGAACATGCCGCCTATGGCGCGCATGACGTAGAACGGATGCATGGCGGCGACCGACTCGACGAAGGAATATTGCAGGTTGCCGAAGTCGTCGAAGGCGCGCCACATCAGGCCCTGCGAGATGCCGGAGATCCACATGGCGGTGATGTACAGCAGCACGCCGATGGTGGCGAGCCAGAAGTGGGTGTTGATCAGCCTGACGCTGTACATCTCGGTGTTCCACAGGCGCGGGATCATGTGGTAGAGGCAGCCGAAGGAGATCATCGCCACCCAGCCGAGCGCGCCGGAGTGCACGTGGCCCACGGTCCAGTCGGTGTAGTGCGACAGGGCGTTGACGTCCTTCAGCGACATCAGCGGGCCCTCGAAGGTGGACATGCCGTAGAAGGACAGGGCGACGATCATGAAGCGCATGATGGGGTCGGTGCGCAACTTGTCCCAGGCTCCGGACAGGGTCATGATGCCGTTGATCATGCCGCCCCAGGACGGCAGCAGCAGCATGATGGAGAAGGTGGCGCCGAGCGTCGAAGCCCAGTCCGGCAGCGCGGTCCAGTGCAGGTGGTGGGTGCCCACCCACAT
>JBBIIR010000087.1:0-7889 GCA_037446455.1 Hydrogenophilales bacterium
CACTCGCGCCGTCACCGAAGGCGCCGGCGTGCAGGTGCGCCGCGCCATCGGCAGCCCCGAACTGCGCGAGCTCGACCCCTTCCTGCTGCTGGATCACTTCGGCAGCGACGACCCGGACGACTACGGTGCCGGTTTCCCCGAGCATCCGCATCGCGGTTTCGTCACCTTCACGCACATGCTCGACGGCCACATGGAACACCGCGACAGCATGGGCAACCGCGGCGACCTGCAGGCCGGCGGGGCGCAATGGATGAAGGCCGCGAGCGGTGTCATTCACTCCGAGATGCCGCGGCAGACCGACGGACTGATGCGCGGCTTCCAGCTCTGGCTCAACCTGCCGGCGGCCGAGAAGATGTCGGCTCCCGACTATCGCGACTTCAGCGCCGACGACATTCCGGAAGTGACCGCCGGCGCCGCGCGCGTGCGCGTGCTGGCCGGGGAGTATGGCGGGCGCGAGGGGGCGCTGCGCGATCCGCACACCGGCCTGCTCTATCTGGAAGCGAGCCTGCCCGCGCAGGGCCGCTTCGAGGCGCCGCTGCCGGCCTCCCACCAGGCCTTCGTCTATGTATTCGAGGGCGACGCGGCCATCCTGGGCCATCCCCTTCCGCCCCACCATCTGGCCGTGCTGGGAGCCGGCGACAGCCTGCGGCTGGATGCCGGCGCCGACGGCGCGCGCCTCATCCTGGTGGCCGGCAGGCCCCTGGGCGAGCCGGTGGAACGACACGGTCCCTTCGTCATGAATACCCGCCAGGAAATCGAGCAGGCCCTGGCGGACTACCGCGACGGCCGCCTGGTGCGTCCGCGCGCGTGAGCCGTTGCGCCCCCCCGCGCGAGCCCGGCACGGCCGCCGCGCGCCTCGACAAATGGCTGTGGGCCGCGCGCTTCTTCAAGACCCGCGCCCTCGCGCACGAGGCGGTGGAAGCGGGCAGGGTGCGGCTCAACGGTGAGCGGGTGAAACCCGGCCGTGCAGTCAAGACGGGTGACGAACTCGGCATCCAGGTCGGCGACCTCGCCTGGCAGGTGCGGGTGCAGGCGCTGTCCGACCGGCGCGGGCCGGCCGCCGAGGCGCGCCGCCTGTATGTCGAGGATGCGGCCAGCCGCGAGGCGAGGGCGCGGCGCCTCGAGGAACGCAAGTGGCGGTCCGATCCCGCCGCCGCCCTGCACGGGCGCCCGACCAAGCGCGACCGTCGCCTGATCCATCGCTTCAACGAGTAAACGGGCGCGCGGCGCGCCAGGTTTCTAAACAATATTTGACGTTTTTCCTCGCCTTTTTCCGCCATCATTCGCGCATGTCGGACAGACGCCGGAGCGCGCAATGGAGAAATCCCGGACCGAGGTGAAACGCCGCATCCTGGTGGTGGAGGACGACGCCGACATCGCCGACATCCTGCAACTCAACCTCGCCGACGAGGGCTACGCGGTGGACCGCGCGGAAGACGGCGAGAATGGCCTGGCGTACCTGCGGCAGACGGCCTACGACGCCCTCATCCTGGACATCATGCTGCCCGGCATCGACGGTTTGGAGGTGTGCCGCCAGGTTCGCGCCATGCCGCGCTACACGCCGATCATCATCATCAGCGCGCGCACCGGCGAATCGCAGCGCGTCCTCGGCCTGGAACTGGGCGCCGACGACTACGTCACCAAGCCCTTCTCCCTGCAGGAACTGCTGGCGCGCGTGCGCGCCCTGTTCCGCCGCGTCGACGCCCTCGGCCGCGGCGCGCGCCAGGATGCCGGGCTGCTGGAGACTGGCGGCCTGGCCATCGATCCGCTGGCGCGGCAGGTGCGCTGCCGCGGCGAGGCGGTGGAGCTGACCGCGCGCGAATTCGACCTGCTGTTCTACTTCGCCCGCCATCCCGGCCAGGTCTTTTCGCGCATGGACCTGCTCACCCAGGTATGGGGCTACAGCCACGAAGGTTACGAGCACACCGTGAACACCCACATCAACCGCCTGCGCGGCAAGATCGAGGCGGACCCGGCCCGGCCGGAAATGATCCGCACGGTCTGGGGCGTGGGCTACATGTTCACCCCGGAGGCGGGGCAAGGAGAGACGCCATGATGCGCAGCCTGTACGGCCGCCTGGCCCTGGTCTTCGCCGTGCTCACCCTGGCCTGCGGCGGCTTCACCGCCTGGCTGTTCCAGGACATGGCCGCGCGCCACCAGCAGGAGGTGCTGCAACGCCTGTCGAAGGATCTGGCCCAGCACATCGCCAGCCACACCGATCTGGTGAAGGAACTGAAATGGAACCGGCCGGCGGTGGAGGAGCTGTTCCACATGCTCATGGTGGTGAACCCGGGCATCGAGGTCTATCTCATCAAGGCCAACGGCCATATCGATGCCCACGTCGCCCCGCCCGGCACGGTCAAGCGCCAGTCGGTGGATCTGGCGCCCGTGCGCGCCTATCTGGCCGGCCATCGTTTTCCGCTGCTGGGCGACGATCCGCGCAGCGCCACGGCGAAGAAGATTTTCAGCGTCGCCCCCTGCGTCCAGGACGGCCACACCGTGGGTTACCTCTACGTCATCCTGGCGGGCGAGACCTACGACCGCCTCGCCGCCGACGTCTGGGCCAGCCGGGCCTTCGCCGGCGGCGCCAGCCTGATGCTGGCGATGCTGGCCCTGACCCTGGTGGCGGGCCTGCTCGCCTTCGCCCTCATCACCCGCCGCCTGCGCCGCCTGACCGCCGAGGTGGCGGCCCTGGAAGCGGGCGGGTTGCAGCCGCCGGCGGAGGAGGACGGCCGGGACAGTACCGATGAAATCGGACTCTTGCGCCGGGCTTTCCGGCAAATGGCGGCACGCATCGCCGCGCAGGTGGGCGAATTGAAACGCCAGGACGAGATGCGCCGCGAAATGGTGGCCAACATCTCGCACGACCTGCGCACGCCGCTGACCTCGCTGCAGGGCTACCTGGAAACCCTTACCCTCAAGGCCGGCCAGTTGTCGGAGGAGGACCGCAACCGCTACCTGGACGTGGCCGTGCGCCAGAGCCGCAAGGTGAGCCGCCTGGCGCAGGAACTGTTCGAGCTGGCGCGGCTGGAATGCGACGCGGTGAAGCCCCAGAAGGAACGCTTCGCCCTGGCCGAGCTGGTCCAGGACGTGCTGCGGAAGTTCGAACTGGCGGCGCGGCAGAAGGGGGTCGTCCTGCGCGCCAGCGTGGCCCCCGAATTGCCCGCCGTGGTCGCCGACCTGGGCATGATCGAACGGGTGCTCACCAACCTGCTCGACAACGCCCTGCGCCACACCCCGGCCGGCGGCTGGGTGGCCGTTGAACTGACGCGCGAGGACGGCCGCGTCGGCGTGCGCGTCAGCGACAACGGCGGCGGCATCCCCGCCGAGATCCGCGCCGACCTGTTCGAGCGGCCCTCGCCCCTGCGCGGCGGCGATGGCCGCGCCTCCGGCGGCCTGGGCCTGCTCATCGTCAAGCGCATCCTCAACCTGCACGGCAGCGCCATCCGCCTGGAAGAGAAGGCGGAGGCCGGCGCGGCGTTCAGCTTCGCCCTGCCGGTGGGGTAGGGCGCAGACGCCGGAAGCATCCCGTGCAGGGGGCGTCAAGTCTTGCGGGAGGCGCGCTTTTTCCCCATCCTGCCCGGCCTTCACCACCCGGTTTTCATCCATGCTTCCCCCCATCCCAGCCCGCATCGCCCAGGAACTCCAGGTCCATCCCAACCAGGTGCTTGCCGCCGTCGCCCTGCTCGACGACGGCGCCAGCGTGCCCTTCGTCGCCCGCTACCGCAAGGAGGCCACCGGCGGCCTGGACGACACGCAGTTGCGCCACCTGGAGGAGCGCCTGGGCTACCTGCGGGAACTGGAAGAGCGGCGCGAGGCGGTGCTGGCCAGCATCCGCGCACAGGACAAGCTGACGCCGGAACTGGAGGCCGACCTGCGTTCGGCGGAGACCAAGCAGCGCCTGGAAGACCTCTATCTGCCCTATAAGCCGAAGCGTCGCAGCAAGGCCCAGATCGCCCGCGAGGCGGGCTTGCAGCCCCTGGCCGATCTGCTGCGGACGGACCCCACCCGCAGCCCGGACGCCGAGGCCGCGGCCTTCGTCGATGCCGACAAGGGCGTCGCGGACGTGAAGGCGGCGCTGGACGGGGCGCGCCAGATCCTCATGGAACAGTTCGCCGAGGATGCGGCCCTGCTGGAAAAGCTGCGCGCCTATCTGCAAGACCGGGGCCGGGTGGTCTCCCGCCTCGTCGAAGGCAAGGAGAACGAGGGCCAGAAGTTCCGCGACTGGTTCGAGTTCGACGAGGCCTGGAAGGACCTGCCCTCGCACCGCGCGCTGGCCCTGTTCCGGGGCCGCAACGAGGGGGTGCTGGGGCTGGCCATCAAGCTGCCGGAAGAGCTTGCCGCCGAAGCGGCGATGCGGGGCAACAGTCCCTGCGAGGGCATGATCGCCGCCCACGCCAGTCTTTCCGACCAGGGCCGCGCCGCCGACAAATGGCTCATGGACACGGTGCGCTGGACCTGGAAGGTGAAGCTTTCCCTGCATCTGGAACTGGACCTGATGAACACGCTGTTCGAGCGGGCCGAAACCGAGGCCATCCGGGTCTTCGCCAGCAATCTGAAGGACCTGCTGCTGGCCGCGCCGGCCGGCCCCAAGGCGGTGATCGGCCTGGACCCGGGCATCCGCACCGGCGTCAAGGTGGCGGTGGTGGACCGCACCGGCAAGCTGCTGGACACCGCCACCCTCTTCCCGCACGAGCCGCGCAACGACTGGGAGGGGGCGCTGCACAGCCTGGGCCGCCTGGTGGCCACGCACGAGGCCCGGTTGATCAGCATCGGCAACGGCACCGCCAGCCGGGAGACGGACAAGCTGGTGGGCGACCTCATGCGCCGTTATCCGCAACTGGGCCTGACCAAGGTGACGGTGAGCGAGGCGGGCGCCTCGGTGTATTCCGCCTCGGCCTTGGCGGCGAAGGAATTCCCGGAGCTCGACGTCTCCCTGCGCGGCGCGGTGTCCATCGCCCGCCGCCTGCAGGACCCCCTGGCGGAACTGGTGAAGATCGAGCCCAAGGCCATCGGCGTCGGCCAGTACCAGCACGACCTCGGCCAGGCCAAGCTGGGCCAGGCCCTGGAAGCGGTGGTGGAGGACTGCGTCAACGCCGTGGGGGTGGACGTGAACACCGCCTCCGCCGCCCTGCTGACGCGGGTGTCCGGCCTCAATACCACCCTGGCCAACCAGATCGTCGCCCACCGTGACGCGCACGGCCCCTTCCCCAACCGCGAGGCCCTGAAGCAGGTGCCGCGCCTGGGCGCGAAGACCTTCGAGCAGGCCGCCGGCTTCCTGCGCGTGCCCGGCGGCGACAACCCCCTGGACATGTCCGCCGTGCACCCGGAGGCCTACCCGCTGGTGCGCCGCATCCTGGCCGACCTGAAGCTGGACATGCAGGGCGTCATCGGCAACACCGACGTATTGAAGCGAGTCGACCCCAACAAGTACGTGGACGAGCGCTTCGGCCTGCCCACGGTGCGCGACATCGTCAGGGAACTCGAGAAGCCCGGCCGCGACCCGCGGCCCGCCTTCAAGACAGCCGCTTTCCAGGACGGCATCGACGATCTCAAGGACCTGAAGCCGGGCATGACCCTGGAAGGCGTGGTTACCAACGTCACCAACTTCGGCGCCTTCGTCGACATCGGCGTGCACCAGGACGGCCTGGTGCACATCTCCGCCCTGTCCGAGAAGTTCGTCAAGGATCCCCGCGACGTGGTCAAGGCGGGGGACATCGTCAAGGTGAAGGTGATGGAAGTGGATGTTCCGCGCAGGCGCATTGCCCTGAGCATGCGGCTCAAGGACGCGCCCCCCGCGCCGGGAGGGCCTGCCGGCGCCGGCCCCCGCGACCGCGCGGCCATGAAAAAGCCGCCGGAAGCGGCGGCGGGCGCCTTGGCGGATGCGCTGAAAAGGGCGATATCCCGGGTCTGAGATGCCTCCCCGGCCCCGCTCCTTGAGTCGTGGGAGCGGGGAGGGAAGGGTACCGCGGCGCCGACCGGGCGGTTTCTCGCGCGAGAGGCCGCGTCCGCGCCGATTTCAGAGTATTGAACCTAGAAACGGCAGTTGACCGCTTATTTACCCTTGAGATGGCTCATGAATACTGAGGTTATGCCCTTCGGCCGCTCACACCTGTTGGGTGAGCCCGCTACGCACCCGCTGGAACGTCCAGGCGGGCGTCTGGCTTTGTTGCTCCTCCTTGCAGGCCCCGGCATGCGGCGTCGTCGCGTCGCGCCAGCCACCCGCCTGGACGCCCCATCGGGCGCGTCCAATTGCCGTTTCTAGGTTGAACAGGGCGACCATGCCAAGCGGCAAGGTCACCCAGCCCACCAGAGCGCGCAGGGCGGCTTCGGACGCGCGCCCTCGGCGCGGCGCGGCTGCTGGAGATGAACCCGCACACCCTGCGCTCGAAGATGCGGCGGCTGGGCATCGAGGCGAAACGCCACCGCGCCGCCGGCTGAATCGCGCGGATGTCCGATCAGCGAGCGCGCAGCTGTGCGCGCAGGTGGAAGCGGCCGGGATCGACGGCGTCCAGCAACTCGCCTTCCAGCGGCATGGGGTCGCCGTTGAGCTCGCTGGCCAGGGCTTCGGCGGCCAGCGTCGCCCACACCAGGCCGCGCGAACCCAGGCCCAGCAAGCCGTAGAGCCCGGGCAGACGCCCCAGGTCGCGCGGACGCGCGTCACGGGGTGGCGCCACGGACAGGTCGGGCAGCGCGCCGACCAGGGGCAGGCGGTCCGGCGTGGCGGCGCGGAAGCCGACCCGGCCGCCCAGTTCATCGATCGAGAGGCCGGCCTCGGCGCCGGGCAGGATGCGCGCCAGGCGCGCCAGGTTGTCGGCATGCTCCTCGCGGCGCGGGCCGCTCTCCAGATCGTAGGCATAGGAGGCGCCCAGACAGTGCACGCCGGCCAGCGCCGGGGTGAGATAGCCCTCGCGGCAAACGGCGTGGCGCGGCGCCGGCAGGCGGCCGGCGGGGACGTGGCTGACCTGGCCGCGTACCGCCTGGATGGGCAGGCCGGCGGCCGCGTCGAGGGTAGTGGCGCGGGCGCCGGTGGCGAGGATGAGGGTGGGGGTTTCGTCGAGGACTCCGCCGTCCGCGTCGAGCAGGCGCCATAGTCCGTCGCCGCGTGCCAGGCGGGCGACCGCGCCGCGGCCATGCCAGCTCGCCAGCGGCCGGCAGGCCTCCAGCTGGGCGCGGCAGAGGTCGGCCGGACTGGCCCAGCCGCCGCCGGCAAACCACCAGCCGCCGAAGGCGGTGGCGTGGCCGATGTGCGCCGCGGCTGCCGCGCGATCCAGGAAGCGCACGTAGTCGGCCGGATAGGCGGCCGCCAGTTCGGCCTGCACGGCTTCCTGCGTCGCGTCGCGGGCGACCTGCAGAACTCCGTCCAGGCGCCGGCGCGGCGCCCGGCCGACCTCGTCGAGGCGCGTCCAGGCGCGCGTGCCGTAGAGGAAGCAGGCGCGGCTGAGACGCGAGGCGAGGCTGTCATCGCGCGACAGCAGGGGACGCACGATACCCGCCAGATTGCCGGAGGCTTCAGCGGCCGGCTGCGCGTGCGTGTCGAGTACCCGCACCCGCCAGTCCCTGGCCACTAGCCGCTGGGCGATGGCGCAACCGGCCAGGCCGCCGCCGAGCACCACCGCATGCCGCTCCGGCGGCGGCGATGCGGACGGCGCGGAGTCGGCATTGGCGGCATTGCGCACGGCGGCGAGCCGGCCCACCAGCATCTCCCGCTTGCGCGCGAAGCCGGGCCGCTTCTCCGAGGCGAAGCCGGCTTCGGCCAGGGCCGCGCGCACGCCGCCGGCGACGCACCAGGTGGCCAGGCTGGCGTCGGGCGCGGCAAGTTGGGCGCAACGGCGGAACAGGGCTTCGGACCACATCTCCGGATTCTTCGCGGGATCGAAGCCGTCCAG
>JBBIIR010000088.1:0-7863 GCA_037446455.1 Hydrogenophilales bacterium
AGAGGGCGTGCAAGACATGAATCCCTACCCCTTCGTCGCTGAGCAGGGTGTTGCCGATACCGAGCACCAGGGTCTTCATGGCGACGAAGAATACTTCGCACATGCAGCAACAACAATATACTTATTTACTCAACATATTGATATTGCTCAATATTTCTGCAATATTTCGGACAACCCCATCTGCATTCAATGACTTAACATCTCTATCAAATATTTCAATCGTTCATCCCATGTGCCTGGCCTATCCCATGCAAATCACCGCCATCGATGGCCTCTCCGCCCATTGCGAGGCGCGCGGCGTCGAGCGCGACGTGTCCCTGTTCATGCTGCGGGATGAGCCCCCCGCGGTCGGCGATTTCGTCATGGTCAGTCTGGGCCAGGCCGTGCGCCGGGTGAGCCCGGAAGATGCCCGGCTGTCCTGGGAGTTGTTCGACCAGATCCTCGGCACCCCCGCCAATTCCTGAGCGCGCCGGCATGAACGAGCAATTCGTCGTCCTCGACCAGGCCAAGAGCACCCTCATCGACCTGGCCATCCGCTTCGGCCCCAAGCTGGTGGTGGCCCTGCTGATCGTCGTGGTCGGCTTCTTCGTCGGCCGCTGGCTGGGCAGACTGGCCGAGCGGATGCTGAAGAAGCTGGCCATCGACGCGCCCGTGCGTCAACTGCTGGTGCGCCTGCTGCGCCTGCTGGTGCTGGGCCTGTTCCTGATCATGGCCCTGCAGAACCTCGGCGTGGAACTGCTGCCCCTCATCGCCGGCCTCGGCGTGGCCGGCGCCGGCATCGCCCTGGCCATGCAGGGGGTGCTGGGCAACCTGGTGGCGGGCCTCACCATCATCTTCACGCGGCCGTTCCGCATCGGCGAGTACATCGCCATCGTCGGCGAGGAAGGCGGCGTCGAGGAGATCAGCCTGTTCAAGACCGTGCTGAGCCACCCGGACCGCTCCCGCGTGGTCATCCCCAACCGCAAGATCGTCGGCGAGATCCTGCACAACTACGGGGAGATCCGCCAACTGGACGTGGCGGTGGGAGTGGCCTACGACACCGACCTGAACCGGGCGTTGTCGCTGATCCGCGCCATCCTGGGCGCCAACCCGCGCCTGCTGCGCGATCCGGAAGCGCTGATCCAGGTGCGCAGCCTGGCCGATTCCGGGGTGGTCATCGCCGTCAAACCCTGGGCGCCGGTGGCGGAATTCCACGCCGCCACCGGCGAACTCAATCAGGCCATCCTCGAAGGTTTCCGCGCGGACGGCATCGTCATCCCCTTCCCGCAACGCGAGGTGCGTCTGCTCGGCCGGGCCGACTGAGGCGTGTCGCGGCGGGGCGGGGCGCCCCGCTCAGCCGGTGCTCAGTTCGCGACCTCGCGCTGGGCATCGGGGTCGAACTCGGCGCGTACGGCCTCCAGGGCATCCCGCAGGCTTTCCTCGCTGAGGCCGTTGAGGCTCTCGGCGAGCAGTTCGGCGGCGTCGATGGTGTCCTGGTCCTGCGGCAGGGTGTCGGAATCCAGATTGGCCACCAGCACGGCGGCGGCGCCCACCACCTGCAGCAGATTCTGCCGCTCGCTCATGAGCAGTTCGAGCTCTTCCCGCAGTAGGCGGACTTCCTGGTTGTTCAGCGCGTGCACGGTCATGTCGGGGCTCCCACGTGGCGGTCGCTTGCATCATACTCCCCGGCATCCCGCCTTCAGAAGTCCGATAGCGTGCCGCATCCCGTCCAGCTCGACCCTTCCCTGATCGGGCAGCCCCTGCCCTGGGACCTCTACTCCGACACCGGAGTATTGGTGGCCGGCGCCGACACGCTCATCGCCGACGAGGCGCATTACATCCGCCTCTTCGGCCGTCCCCTCTACCGCCAGCGGAACACGGCGCCGGAAGCCGGCCACTGTCTCGACCGTCTCGCGCAACTGGCCGGCGAAGCGGACACCCTGCTGGGCGGCCCGCCGGAACTGCTGAGCGCCGACGCGCTGGCCCGGCTCAGCCGGGAACTGGCGCAGACCTACTCCATGCATCCGGACGCCTGCCTGGGCTATCCCCGCCTGGTGCCGCTGGCACGCGCGGACATCAACCACGCCCTGCTGGTGCTGTTCACCTGCCCGCTGGTGGCCGACCAACTCGGCATGCCTGCGTCACCCGGCGCAGCCGCAACAACTTCGTCCGCTTCGCCGTGAGCTTTATGGACGGCCGCGGACGCCCCTTCGATCCGCCCCGCGAACGCGATCTCGGCACGCGCACGCATCGCCCGCGCGGCACGCTGAACGTCGACCCGACCTGGCCGCACATCGCATGGCGTCATCTGTGGGGCTACTGACATGTCCGAATCCCTTTCCCCTTACGTATTCGACGCCAGCGCCGAGAATTTCGACCGGCTGATCCTGGGCAATTCCGCGCGCGGCCTGGTGCTGGCGCATTTCTGGTCGCCCCGCGCCGGTCCCTGCATGCTGCTCATGCCGCGCCTGCTGAAGCTGGCCGCGGAATTCACCGGCCGCTTCCTGCTGGTGATGGTGAACACCGACGAGCTGGGCCGCCAGGCGCGCGACCTCGGTGTCACCAGCGTGCCGACGGTGAAGTTCTTTCTCGGCGGAAAAGTGGCGCACACCATCCACGGCGCCGAATCGGAGGACGTCTTCCGCACCGCCCTGCGCCGCTTTCTCGCCGACCCGCGGGAAGAACCGCGACTGGCCGCCCTCGCCCTGCACCAGGCCGGCGACAGCGAGGCGGCCATCGCCATGCTGGCGCGGCTGGCCGTGGAACAGCCGCAAGACCTGGCGGTGGCCACCGACCTGGCCAAGCTGCTGACCCTGGCCGGGCGCCCCGACCAGGCGCTCGCCCTGCTCGCCGCGCTGCCCGCCGCCGCGCGCGCCGATGCGGGCGTCGCCCCCCTGCTGGCGCACCTGGAACTGATCGACGCCGCGCGCGACGACGCGGCGGCTTCCAAGCTGGCCGAGCGGGAACCCGCAAACCGGCTGCAGCGGGCCGCGCGCGCCCTGTTCGACGACGACCCGGAAAGCGCCATGGAATCGCTGCTGGACCTGGCCGCGCAAGCGCCGGGCTACCGCGACGACATCGGCCGCCGCGCCCTGCTCGCCCTGTTCGCCATGCTCGGCCCGGAACACGCCCTGACGCGGCGCTTCCGGGCGCGGCTGGCCGCGCTCGGCTCGTGAGCGGCGACTGGCGCGACGATTTCGCGGCGACGCCGCCGTTCGCCCATCTCGCCAAGTGGGCAAAGGCATTGGCCGGTCCGTCCTGGCCCAGGCTGGAGCGGCTCGACCAACTGGCGCAGAGGGCCGGGGTGGTCAACGCGGGCGGCCTGCGCATCCGTTTCCAGACCCAGGAGCGGCGTTGCGGCCAGCTTGATTATGAGGCCGGCATCCTCGCCAGCGGCTGCGTGCCGACGCGCCGCGACAACTGGCACGATCTGCTCAACACCCTGATCTGGCTGGCCCTGCCGCGTACCAAGGCGGCGCTCAACGCGGTGCAATGCCGGCACCTGGCGTCCGGCCAGGCGCGCGGCGCGGTAGCGGACGCCGCCACGCTGTTCGACGAAAGCGGGCTGGTGCTGACGGGCGGCGACCCGGCCCTGGCGGAGCTGCTCGCGCAACGACGCTGGCGCGAGGCTTTCGTCACGCATCGGCGGGCCTGGCGTGACACGCGCGCCTTCCTGGTCGGCCACGCCGTGCTGGAGAAGCTGCTCGCGCCCTGGCCGGGCATCACCGCCAAGTGCCTGTTCGTGCCGGCGCCCGCGCTCCCCGCCGAGGCTGCGGCGCCAGCCTGGCTGGACGAGGCTGTCGCGCGGGTCTGGCGGGACGGGCAGGTGCGCGCCCCGAACCAGCTGTTCCCCCTGCCCGTGCTGGGCATACCGGGCTGGTGGGCGGCCAACGAGGCGCCGGAGTTCTATGACAACGGCGCGGTCTTCCGGCCCCCGCCGAGCTGATCAGGGATGCGTGCTGGCGGGCGGCACGTTGCAGGCTTCGCCCGGCGCGGTGGGCACCGGCTGGATGGAGAAGCTGAGCCGCTCCAGATCCGCCAGGATGTAGGTGGGCTCCTTGCCCACGCCCCCCACCGTGCCGGGATTCACCAGCCAGGTGGTAGCGCCCTTGATGTTGGCGACGGCGCGCACGCCGGCGCGGTGGTCATGCCCGCAGCACACCACGTCGTAGTCGCCGGTGAGGGCCATGCCCAGCGCGTAATGCGGATAGTGCACCAGAAACAGGCTGCGGCCGCCCAGATGCAGGACGGCATCCTGACCGTGGTAGCGCAGCGGGCTGTCGGGTTCCTGGGCGAGCTGGTGCATGGCGTGCACATCGCCGGTGTTGTTGCCGTGGATGGCATGCACCGGCAGCGCGAACTTCTTCAGCACGCGCAGGGTGGTGGGCGCCACCACGTCACCGCAATGCAGGATGGCCCGCGCCCCGCGCGCCTTGGCGTCCTCGGCCGCGTGCTCGAGCAAACGGCGGTTATCGTGGCTGTCGGAAACGATGCAGATCTTCACGGGGCCATTCTCGGCATGCGCGCGGGCGGCGCGGCCGGATCGCCGCGCGAACGGCCGAAGCGGCCGGCGCGAAACTCAGAACATCGGCTTTTCGGGGGCCGCGTTGTACATCGCGATGCTGGACAGGATTTCGCGCTTCGCCGCCTCGGCATCCTCCCAGCCGCCGACGCGCACCCACTTGCCCTCGTCCAGATCCTTGTAGTGCTCGAAGAAGTGGGCGATGCGCTGCATCAATTCCTCGGGCATGTCCTCCGGCCCCTTGGCCGAGGCCCAGCGCTTGGTCAGCTTGTCGACCGGCACCGCCAGCACCTTGGCGTCGTCGCCGGATTCGTCCGTCATGCGCAGCAGGGCGACGGGCCGGCAACGGATGACCGAACCCGAGATCAGGGGAATGGGGGTCACCACCAGCACGTCGCAGGGGTCGCCGTCGTTGGACAGGGTGTGCGGGATGTAGCCGTAATTGCAGGGATAGTGCATGGCGGTGATCATGAAACGGTCCACGAACAGCGCTCCGGTTTCATGATCCACCTCGTACTTCACCGGATCCGAATGCGCGGGGATCTCGATGATGACGTTGATTTCTTCCGGCGCCTTGGCGCCCGTGCTGACTCGATCCAGGTTCATGTGCGTCTCCGACGGTGAAGTGCATGATTATAAAAGGGCCTGGCGACCCTTTTGCTACAATGCAGCAAATTTCCGCCACCGGGTGTTCCATGAGCGCTGCCGGCAACGACGAATTCCAGGGCGAGGTCGTGATACGCGGCCTGACCCGCGCGGGACGCCCCTTCCGCCCCAGCGACTGGGCGGAACGCCTGGCCGGCGTGGCCTCCCGTGTGGGCGCGGACCATCGCCTGCACTACTCCCCCCTGGTCTGCCCGGTCACCCGCCAGGGCGTGCGCTGCGTGGTGATCCAGCGCGCCCTCGAACGGCGCGAGGCCCGCCTGTTCCGCTTCCTGCTCGATTTCGCGCGGCAGAACGACCTGGAAATCGTCGACGGGCGGCAAATCCCGCGCGACGGCGCGCTGCCGGCGTGCGCCGACGCGGCGCTGAAAACAAAACCGCCCGGATGAACCGGGCGGCTGGTGCGCGAGCGGAAGGTCCGACTTCAGGCCATCGCCTTGATGGCGCCCGACAGCCGGCTCTTGTGCCGCGCCGCCTTGTTCTTGTGCACGATCCTCTTGTCGGCCAGGCTGTCGATGACGGCCATGTTCTCGTTGAGGGCGGCCTGGGCGGCGGCCTTGTCGCCCGCCTCGATGGCCTTGCGGACTTTCTTCACCGCGGTGCGGTAGGCCGAGCGCTGGGACATGTTGGCCAGCCGTTGCGCGGCGGTCTGACGCGCGCGCTTTTTCGCCTGTGCGCTGTTAGCCATGCGGAAACTCCTTGATCTGGGGCATTCGGAAAAACGCGCATCATACCGGCGCCGACCTCTTCAGGCAAGCGCTTGAATCATAGGGAAGTCCCGGCCGCCTGCCGGCATCCGGCTATCCCGGCCGGCGACCATTCGCTAACATGCCGCATCACGTCGCCCCGTCCGCCGCCTTCATGAACCTCCTGCGCGCCCTTGCCGCGGTCAGCTCGATGACCATGCTGTCCCGCATTCTGGGCTTCGTGCGCGACGCCATCATCGCCCGCGTCTTCGGCGCCGGCATGGCCACCGACGCCTTCGTGGTGGCCTTCAAGCTGCCCAACCTGCTGCGCCGGCTGTTCGCCGAGGGCGCTTTCTCCCAGGCTTTCGTGCCCATCCTGGCGGAATATCGCAACCGGCGGGGAGACGCGGAAACCCATCTGCTCATCAACCGCGTGGCCACCGTCCTGTTCGTGGCGGTCATGGTCGTGGCCGTCGTGGGGGTGTTGGGCGCCCCCCTGGTCATCCTGCTGGTGGCGCCGGGGTTTGCCGCCGCGCCGGACAAGTTCGCCCTCACCGTCGACCTGATGCGCATCGTCTTCCCCTACATCGTGTTCATGTCCCTGGTGGCCCTGGCGGCGGGCGTGCTCAACACCTGGAGCCGGTTCATGCTGCCGGCGTTCACGCCGGTATTGCTCAACGTGGCGATGATTCTCGCCGCCGTGTTCGCCGCGCCCTGGTTCGATCCGCCCATCCTCGCCCTGGCCTGGGGCGCCTTTCTGGGCGGCGTGCTGCAACTGGCTCTGCAATGGTATGGACTCAAGCGTCTGGGCATGTTGCCGCGCTGGGACTGGACGCCCAAAGACCCCGGGGTCCGGCGCATCCTCAAGCTCATGGCCCCCGCGGCCCTGGGGGTCTCGGTGGTCCAGATCTCCCTGATCCTCAATACCGTGTTTGCCTCTTTCCTGGACACCGGCAGCGTGTCCTGGCTGTACTACGCCGACCGTCTCATGGAGTTTCCGGCGGGCCTGCTGGGCGCCGCCCTCGGCACCATCCTGCTGCCTTCCCTGGCCCGGCATTACGCCGACAACGACACCGGCCAGTACTCGAAACTGCTCGACTGGGGCCTGCGCATGACCCTGCTGCTGGCGGCGCCCGCCGCCGTGGCCCTCGGCATCCTCGCCGTGCCGCTCATCGCCACCCTGTTCTTCTATGGGGAATTCACCGCCCACGATGTGCAAATGACCCGCCTCGCCCTGGTCGCCTACAGCGTCGGCCTGCTCGGCCTGATCCTGGTGAAGGTGCTGGCGCCGGGCTTCTATGCCCGCCAGAACATCAAGACGCCGGTGAAGATCGCGCTGCTCACCCTGCTCGCCACCCAGGCCATGAACCTGGCCTTCATCTGGCATCTCAAGCATGCCGGCCTGGCGCTGGCCATCGGCCTGGGCGCCTGCCTGAATGCCGGCATCCTCTATTACAAATTGCGCCAGTTCGGCATCTACCAGCCGCAACCGGGCTGGCGCGCCTTTCTGACCAAGCTGGTCCTGGGCCTGATCGCCCTGGGCCTGTTCCTCTGGTTCGCCATGACCGAGGAAGCGCGCTGGCTGGCTTACGGCTTCAGCCAGCGCATCCTCCATCTTGGCGCGCTGGTGGCCGGCGGCATCCTCATCTATTTCGCCACCCTGGGCCTGCTCGGCTTCCGTCCCGCCGACTTCAAACGCCGCGCCGCCGAATAGACTCCCCCCCCTCCGGCGGCTAAAATCCACGTTTTTTCAACGAGATATCCTCATCATGCGGATGACCCATGGCTGCTTCGGCGAACCGCATACGCAGCAACGCCCCGGCGCCGTCACCATCGGCAATTTCGACGGCGTCCACCTGGGCCACCAGGCCATGCTGGCCCGGCTCACCGCGCGCGCCGCCTCGGTGGCGGGGTCGGTGGGTTGCGGCATCATCGGCATCCCGCGCATGCCAGGGCGGATGCCGTAGCGCATCATCATCATCATCTGGGGCGACATCCGCGGCATGCTGCTCT
>JBBIIR010000089.1:0-7859 GCA_037446455.1 Hydrogenophilales bacterium
CGTGGGGGCGGCGGGCGGCGCCGGCTGCGTCGGCGCTGGCTGCGTCGGCGCCGGCTGGCCCCGCAGCATTTGCTTCAGGATCTCCTCCAGGTCGCCGGCCTGGGCGAAGCCGACGGCCAGCAGGATGGCAACGAGCAGGGTCGGCAGGGTATTGCGCAGCACGCGGACCCGGTTCATAGCCCCCCCTCGTTCCAAGGAAAAGCGGAACCATTCTGTTTGGGCTGCTTGGACTGCCGCTTGGGATTCGGCAGATAGGCCAGCTTGGCGGGGCGCAGGCCCGCCTCGCGCGCATACGCTTCCGCTTCCGCCCGGCTGCTGGCGTAAGCGCTCAGGCGTTGCAGTTCCGCCGCGTTGAAGCGGGCCAGCTTGAGTTCCTCCTCGTCGAGGCCGCGCACTCCGGCCACCGCCACCACCTTGCCCGGATCGCGCCGGGCGGTGCCCGCCTCCACCGCGCCGAGCACGTCGCCGAGACCGGTTGCCGGGGCGGCGGTGCGCACCGACAGGATGCGCACCCAGCCGCTTCGGCCGCCGCCGGAAATGCGCGTCCAGCCACCCTGACGGGCGACGATGTCGACCGTCGCGCCCTTGGCGACACGGCCGACGGCGGCCGCGTCGGCGGCGGGCGTGGCGCGCAGGGTCTCGTCACGCAGCATGACACCGGGCGCGGCGAGAACAGGGGCGGCCAACAGGCAGGCACAAAACAGCGCAAAAGTGGATTTCATGGTGAGGCCTCGTGACACGTACACATCATACAACCGCCGTCATCGGGAATTGGTTGACCGCCACCGGTAGTACCATTCCGCCATGGCCTTCCTGACTCCCTTCCTCACCCGTCGTGGCGCCTGGCTGCTCGGCACCTGGCGCATCTGGCGCGACACCGGCCGCCTCGCGGGGCGGACCCTGGTCACCGCCTGCACGCCCTCGGCCTATAACCGCGCCACGCGCGACGTGGTGATGAAGCAGATCTATTTCACCGCCTGGCAGATCCTGCCCGCCTTCACGCTGTTCGCCGCGCTGCTGTCCTACATGCTCATCCAGATCGTGGTGTCGACGGCGGCGCAGTTCGGCTATTCCGAATACGCCCTGGAACTGTCCGTGCGCGTGCTGGTGCTGGAAATCCTGCCGCTGCTCACCGCCCTGTTCGTGGCGCTGCGTTCCGGTTCCGCCATCAACACCGAGGTGGCGCTGATGAAGATCCATGGCGAGATCGAGGCCCTGGAGGATGCCGGCGTCGATACCCTGCGCCTGGAATTGATGCCGCGCGTCATCGGCGGCGTGGTTTCCGTGCTGGCCCTGGTCACCGTCAGTTCGGCGCTCACCCTGGTGCTGGCCTATGTCGCCGTGTATGGCCCGCAACCCTGGAGCCTGCCCGATTTCTCGCGTGTCATGGCCAAGGTGTTCGACGCCCAGATCATGCTCGGCCTGCTGCTGCAGACCCTCGCCTTCGGCCTTGCCGTCACCGTCATTCCGGTGGCCGAGGGCCTGGCCACGCCGCGCAAGCTGTTCATGGCGCCGGTCTCCGTGCTGCGCGGCATGGTGCGGCTGTTCTTCGTGCTGATGCTGATCGAGATGGTCTCGCTGGCCTACAAATACATATGAACCTTGATTCCTCGGTTGACCGCTATTTTGTCTTCGTAAAGCCGCATGCTTGCTGAAGTTCGTGCCTTCGATCCCGTTCACCATCTGGGTGAGTCCGCTACACGCCCGCTTTCGTGTCTGTGCGGGCGCCTGGCTTTGTCGCTTCTCCTTGCGGGGAACGACCCCGCCGCGTCGTCGCTTCGCGCCAGCCACCCGCGCAGCCACGCCTGCGGACGTGTTCAACCGAGGAATCAAGGATGAAACCCGTCGTGCAATGGCTGGACGATGACGCCGGCCGCCGCGCCCTCATCGCCGCGCATCCGGAATCCATCCTGGTGTCGCCCGAGTTACCGTTGCGCGCCAACCTGTCGGTGCTCGACAACATGGCCATGATCCCCGAGTACCGCGAGAACCTGGCCTACGACGCCGCCGCCGACCGGGCCTGGGCGCTGTTGCAGCGGGTCGGCCACACCGACATCGCCTTCCGGCGGGATCCGGACCTGAACCATGAGGAGCGCTTCGTCGCCAAGCTGCTGCGCGCCCTCATCGCCGCCCCCCCTGTCATTCTGGTGGACCGTCCGGGTATGCTGTTGCCGGACCTGCATTACCCGCCTTATCTCGAAAACCTGCTGGCGCGGCTGGAAGACCTCCCCAACGACTGCTGGATTCTGGATTACCGATGGAACGCCCCCCTGTACCCGAGCCGGTGAAACGGCCCATCGTGCCGCCCCTGGTGAAGAACCTGGAGCTGAAGATCGGCCTCTTGCTGAGCTTCACCCTGCTGCTCATCGCCGCTTTCGCCGTCTACGTCCTGCACGCGCGCGGCGCCTTCGAGGAAACCCGCGGCCTGGTGCTCATCGCCGAGAACGCCGAGGGGATCAGCGTCGGCATGCCGATCACCTTTTCCGGCTTTCCCATCGGCCAGGTCAAGCGGCTCGACCTCGGCGACAAGGGCGAGGTGCGCATCGCGGTGGCGGTGCCGGAACGGGACGCGCGCTGGCTGAAGGACAGCAGCGTGTTTCTCCTGGAAAAAAACCTGCTGGGCGTGGTCAAGATCAGGGCCTACAGCACCGACCTCGGCGATAAACCGCTGCCCGACGGGGAGACGCGCGTCCTGCACACCGGCGACGTCGCTCAGGATATTCCGCTGCTGGTGCAGCGCATGAAAGGCATCCTCGCCAACATCGAAGCCATGACCGCGGGCGAGTCGGCGATCAATCGCACGCTGGGCAGCGTCGCCACCGTCGCCGACCGCATGGCCGGCGAATACGGCATCCTCGAAGGCGTGCTGGGCGGTCCCGCGCAGGCCCGGCAGGTGATGGGCGTCCTGGACAAGACCAATTCCCTGCTCGCCCATCTCGACGGCGTCTCCCTCAAGGTCGACGGCATCCTCGCCAAGACCGACAACCAGGTGTTCGGCCCCGACGGCGTCATGGACCAGACCCGGCAATCGGTGGCGAAGGTCAACGCCATCCTGGGCGAGGCCCGCGACAGCCTGCGCAAGGTCGATGTCATCCTGGCCAACGCCGAGACCGCCAGCGCCGACGTCACCAGGATCACCGGCAACGTCAGCGCCGCCACCGCCGACATGGCCCGCCTGCGCGCCGACGTCGACGACAGCCTGCGCAAGATCAACCACCTGATCAACGAGATCAACCGCAAATGGCCCTTCGCCCGCGACGTGGAGATCCGCGCGCCATGAATACCCGCGCCCTGCTTGCCGGCGCGTTCGCGCTGACGGCCGTCCTGCTCGCCGGCTGCGGCGGCAAGCCGCCGCCCGCGAACTGGAAAATGGACGCCGTCAGCCAGCTCGAGCACGCGCAGCAACGCTGGCTGGAGGGGGACGGCCGCGCGGCCGAACTGGCCCTCGGCAAGGCCCGCGCCGACATCGCCCGCTCGGGCCGCGTCGATCTGCTGGCGCGCGCCGAACTGGCCGCCTGCGCCGTGCGCGTCGCCAGCCTGGATTTCTCGCCCTGCGCGGGCTACGAGCGGCTGGCGGCGGACGCCGCCGCCGAGGATCGCGCCTATGCCCGTTTTCTCGCGGGAGACTGGAACGGCCTCGACACCGGGCTGTTGCCCGCGCATTACGCCGCCCTGACCGGCGCGAAGGAGGACGCCGCCGCCCGCCGCGCGGCGGCCGAAATCCAGGCGCCGCTGCCGCGCCTGATCGCCGCCGCCCTGCTGCTCAGGACGACCCGCGCCGATCCGGCCACCCTCGCGCTCGCCGTCGACACCGCTTCCGAGCGCGGCTGGCGGCGACCGCTGCTGGCCTGGCTGGAAGTCAGCCTGAAGCGGGCGCGGGCGGCCGCGGACGAGGATGCCGCCGCGCGCATCCAGCGCCGCATCGACCTGATCCTGGGCGACGCCGGCGCGGCCCCCTGAGGACCGGGGCTGCCCGCCCCTCAAGCCTACGCGGGCATATCCGACCAAGGCGCTTGGTTTATTAGTAATTGCTTATATAATCGCGCCGTAACGGACATGACTTTGAGAAGACGCCCCGAAGCATGAAAGTCATGTCCGTTTCCCTCACCCCCGGCCCCTCTCCCGCCTGCGGGCGAGGGGAGCTTCGAGAAGTCGCCGTGCGACTTTCACGGTAACCACACTGGAGAAGACCATGGACTGGCTCATCCATCCCTGGCCCTGGTATGTCGCGGGGCCCATCATCGGTCTGATGGTGCCGCTCATGCTGTTCATCGGCAACCGCTCCTTCGGCATTTCCAACAACCTGCGCCACCTCTGCGCCATCACCCAGCCGCCCACGGTGGAGGTCGACTTCTTCCGTTACAACTGGAAGGAGCACACCTGGAGCCTGGTCTTCGTCATCGGCACGGCCCTCGGCGGCTATCTCGCCGGCGTGGTGTTCGCCGACCCGAATCCGGTGCAACTCAGCCAGGCCGCCCAGGACATGCTGCTGTCTTGGGGTTTCCTGCCGCCGGAAGGCAAGCTGGTGCCCGAAGAGCTGTTCCACACCAGCGTGCGCAATTTCACCTTCCTGTTCGCCTGCGGCGTGCTGGTGGGCTTCGGCACCCGCTATGCCGGCGGCTGCACCTCCGGCCACGCCATCACGGGGCTGTCCACCCTGCAACTACCCTCCCTCTACGCGGTGCTGGGCATCTTCGGCGGCGGCCTGATCGCCTCCTGGTTCCTGGTTCCCTACATGCTCATGGGATGACGCCATCATGTTCCGCTATCTGCCCTATCTGCTGGTCGGCATCCTGTTCGGCTTCGTCCTGGTGAAGTCGGAAGCCGCATCCTGGTACCGCATCCAGGAGATGTTTCATTTCCAGAGCTTCCACATGTACGGCATCCTGTTTTCCGCGATCACCACCGGCTTCGTCAGCATCCAGATCGTCAAGCGCCTCGGCCACAAGAAAGCCCTGGACGGCCAGGTCATCGACATCCCGGAAAAGGCCCCCGGCACCGTCGGCTATGTGCTGGGCGGACTCATCTTCGGCTTCGGCTGGGGCCTCGTCGGCCTCTGCCCCGGCCCCATGTTCGCCATGGCCGGCACCGGCTCGCTGGGCGCCATGGTGGTGCTGGCCGGCGCCCTGCACGGCACCTGGCTGTACGGCGCCCTCAAGCAGCATCTGCCGCATTGAGGCAAGGAACCGCCGCATCCGTCATGCCCGCGCAAGCGGACATCCAAATGGATGATCCTAAAACCGCGGTTGACCGGACTGTAGGTGCGAATTTATTCGCACAATCAACTGGGTTCCCGCTTGCGCGGGAACGACGGAAAGTAAATAAGGCAGGACTTCCGCAAGGATTTTTGACAGCCCCCCATGTCGAGGCTAACCTTGCGCAGCTATTCATCGCCCGCTTCAAGCGGCTTGCATCGCAACGTTCGGAGGAGAACACCATGCGCATCAGCACCATCGTCCTGGCCGCGGCCGGCCTGCTTTCCCTGTCCGCCCAGGCGGCCCCCCTGATGTCCGCCGAGTGGGCGGGCCAGGCCTGCCAGGCCTGGAACAAGAACCCCGTGCTCACCGACGAGCTGGCCGAGCGCTGGATCAAGAACGACGGCGGCCGCGGCTACAAGATCATCCATATGTACCGCACCGACTGCGGCGAGAACACCAAGGTGGAATTGATCATCTCCGGCCAGGGCGGCAAGGCCCTCTGCACTTACGGCGGTCCGATCAAGAACACCAGCCTGAACGATGACATGGACTACGTCATGCACGCCGAGACCAAGCGCTGGCGCGAGATGGGCGCCGGCGAATACGGCCCCATGCGCGCCATGATGTTCGGCCGCCTCAAGTTCCAGGGTCCGAAGGCGGAAGCCATGCGCGTCATGGATCCCTTCGAGCAGTTCCTGCTGTTGCCCGGCAAGGTGCCCGGCGACGACACCTGCCCGAAATAAGCGGCGCTTCATACCGCGCAAAGGCCCGCTTCGGCGGGCTTTTTTACGCCCGCCGCGAACAGCCCGGACGAAGCGGTGCAGAAAAAAATCCGAGGTTGATCGGACTTCGGCCACCCCGCGCCGGCACATTTCTACCAATCCGCCTGCGCGCCTGTGCCCGGCCGCACCCGTGAAAACCAATATCCACGCGGCCTTCGGACCCACAGATATTGAAAAAATTTGATGGGCATCAAGGAACCCACCCGTAGCTTGTTTCTACCATGGGCACCCCGATGGCGGATGGGGGTATTTCCCGTCCGCCGTTACCCATGGAGGAGACGATGCGTAACAAACTGCTGATTGCCCTGGCCACCCTCGGGCTGGCTTCCCTGACCGCCCAGGCCGGACCCACCGAGAATCTGGCGCGGACCTGCAATGCCTGTCACGGCCTCAACGGCGTGTCCGTGGGCCCGAACATGCCCAACATCGCCGGGCTGCCCGAGAAATACCTGAGCACCCTGATGCTGCAGTGGAAGAGCGGAGAGCGCTACGCCGCCACCATGGACCGCCACGTCAAGGGCTACACCGATGAGGAACTGAACAAGCTGGCCGCCTACTTCTCCAAGCTGCCCTACGTCGCCGTCGTGCAACCGGCCGACGCCAAGATCATCGCCCAGGGCAAGGCGGCCAACGAGCGCTGCGAGACCTGTCACGGCGCCACCGGCGGCCAGCCGGACGACCCCCTGGAGACGCCGAAGATCAACGGCCAGTGGGCGCAGTACCTGGAAATGGAGCTGATGAAGTACCGCAACGACTCCGTGAAGATGCCGCACCGCAGAATGCGCGCCAACGCGAAGCGGCTGGCCGAGGAGGACGTGTCCGCCTCCGCCAAGTTCTACGCCGCCCAGCCCAAGTAAGGAGACCAGAATGAGCTTCAATCGTCGTGAATTCCTCAAGACCCTGGGCGCCACCTCGGTCATCGTTCCCCTCACCGCCTGCGCCTCGCCCTCCGGCGGCAAGAGCGCCGGCAAGGCCCGCGTCGTGGTGGTGGGTGGCGGCTTCGGCGGCGCCACCGCCGCCAAGTACCTGAAGATCGGCGACCCGGGGCTGGACGTGACTCTGGTGGAGCGGAACAAGCAGTTCGTTTCCTGCCCGCTGTCCAACGAGACCATCAGCGGCCTTGGCAAGTATGAGGACCTGCTCGCCAACTACGACGGCCTCATGAAGCGCGGCGTCAACGTCGTCTTCGACGACGTGGTGGCCATCGACGCCGGCAAGAAGAGCGTCAGGCTGAAGAGCGGCAAGAGCCTCAACTATGACTTCCTGGTGCTGTCCCCCGGCATCGATTTCAACTGGAAGGGCATCGCCGGCTACACCGAGCAGGTCGCCAACAGCACCCACCCGCATGCCTACAAGGCCGGCGCCCAGACCCTGGCCCTGAGAAAGCAGCTTGAGGGCATGCAGGACGGCCAGACCTTCCTCATCGCCGTGCCGCCCGGCCCCTTCCGCTGCCCGCCCGGCCCCTACGAGCGCGCCTCGCAGGTGGCCAGCTACTTCAAGCGGAAGGGCATGATGAAGTCGAAGGTGCTGATCGCCGACGCCAACGACTCCTTCTCCAAGAAGGGGCTGTTCGAGCAGGCCTGGAAGATGCACTACCCCGGCATGATCGAGTGGGTGGCCGGCGCCTCCGGCGGCAGGGTGGTGAAGTTCGATCCCAAGTCGAATACCGCTTCCAGCGACTTCAATGACTTCAAGGGCGACGTCGTCAACATCATCCCGCCGCACCACGCCGGCCTCATCGCCATGAATACCGGCCTCACCAACGACAAGGGCTGGTGCACCGTCGACATGCTGACCATGGAATCCACCGTGCAGAAGGACATCTACGTGGTCGGCGATTCCACCGTGCACGGCGAACTGCCGGTCTATGGCGCGCCCA
>JBBIIR010000090.1:0-7851 GCA_037446455.1 Hydrogenophilales bacterium
TAAACGTAGGCACAAACGTCCGTATCCATGCGTCTGGCGAAGGCCAAGGAGCGGTCGACTGAGGTTTTTAGGATCATGAATCACCGCCTTTCAAGGGCCAGGGCAGGCCCGCCGCCACGAAGGTCACCCGCTCCACCCGCCGGGCCAGATCCTGGTTGAGCCAGCCGGCCTCGTCCACGAAGCGGCGCGAGAGCTCGCCCAGGGGCACCACCCCCAGGCCCACCTCGTTGGCGACGAAGATCACCTGCCCGGCGAGCTCGGGCAGGGCGCGCAACAGCTTGTCCCGTTCCGCGGCGAACACCCCCTCCCCCGCCTCCAGCAGGTTCAGGAGCCACAGGGTGAGGCAGTCCACCACCACGCAGCACTCGGCCCGGGCGGCGTCGGCCAGGGCATCGGCCAGGCCCAGGGGCTCTTCCACGGTGCGCCAGTGGGCGGGCCGCTCCGCCCGGTGGCGGGCAATGCGCGCGACCATCTCGGCGTCGCGCGCCTGGCCGGTGGCGATGACCGTCACCGCCAGGCCGGAGGCCTCGGCCAGGGTCTGGGCATGGTGGCTCTTGCCGGAACGCGCGCCGCCGAGGACCAGGGTGTGCATGGCGTCACTTCCCCGGCAGGGGCGCCAGCAGGGCGCGCAGGTCGGCCTCGCCGAACTTGGCGAGGGCACCGGCGTCTTCCGACAGCACGCCCTCGGCCAGGGCGGCCTTCTTGTCCTGCAGGGCGACGATGCGCTCCTCGATGCTGCCCGCCACCACCAGCTTGTAGACGAACACCCGGTTCTTCTGGCCGATGCGGTGCGCCCGGTCGGTGGCCTGGTTTTCCGCCGCCGGGTTCCACCACGGGTCGAAGTGGATGACGGTATCGGCGGCGGTGAGGTTGAGGCCCACGCCGCCGGCCTTGAGGCTGATGAGGAACACCGGCGCCAGGCCCGCCTGGAACTCGGCCACCACCTTTTCCCGCGCCTGGGTCTGACCGGTGAGGCTAAGGAAGGGAATGCCGGCCGCGTCCAGGGCCTCGGCGATGAGGTCCAGCATGGTGGTGAACTGCGAGAACAGCAGCACCTTGCGGCCCTCCTCCACCAGTTCCGGCAGCATGTCCATGAGCAGGGCGAGCTTGGCCCGCTCCTTGACCTTCTCCGCCGCCGCCACGGACTTCAGCAGGCGCGGGTCGCAGCACACCTGGCGCAGCTTCAGGAGGGCATCGAGGATGACGATCTGGCTGCGGTTGAAGCCCTTGCTGGCGATCTCGTCGCGCACCTTGGCGTCCATGGCCGCACGCACGGTCTCGTACAGGTCGCGCTGCCCACCTTCCAGCTCCACCGTGCGCACGATGACGCTCTTCTCCGGCAGTTCCTTCGCCACCTCTTCCTTCTTGCGGCGCAGGATGAAGGGGGCGATGCGGCGCGCCAGCAGTTCGCCGCGCAACGCGTCGCCGTGCTTCTCGATGGGCGTGCGCCAGGTCTTGGCGAACTGCTTGCTGTCTCCCAGGAAGCCGGGCAGGAGGAAATCGAACTGTGCCCACAGCTCGCCCAGGTGGTTCTCCAGGGGCGTGCCGGTGAGGCACAGGCGGTGTTCGGCCTGGAGCTTGCGCACCACCGCCGCCGCTCGGGCCTGGGCGTTCTTCACCGTCTGCGCCTCGTCGAGGATGAGCAGGCTGTATGCGTGTTGGGCCAGCTCCGCCTCGTCGCGCCACAGCAGCGGGTAGGTGGTGAGGCAAACGTCGTGCTCGGGAATGCGCGGGAAGACCTCGGCGCGGGCCTTGCCGTGCAGCGACAACACCTTGAGCGCCGGCGCGCAGCGTTCCGCCTCGCGCCGCCAGTTGAACACCAGGGAGGTGGGCAGCACCACCAGGACCGGCCTCTCCAGGCGCCCCGCCTGTTTTTCGGCGAGCAGGTGGGCGAGGGTCTGCGCGGTCTTGCCCAGGCCCATGTCGTCCGCCAGGATGCCGCCCAGGCCCTGCGCGCGCAGGTATTGCAGCCAGGCCAGGCCCTCGCGCTGGTAGGGGCGCAGTTCCAGGGCGAAACCCGGCGGCGCGGGCACCGGCTTCACCCCCTGGCTGGCCTGGAGGCGCCGGGCCATGTCGAGCACGGCATCGCCGCCCTTGAACTGCCAGCGCGAAGTATCCGTCAGCGTCTCCAGGCGCGGCGCGTCGAGCTTGGAGAGCTTGATCTCGCCGCTGGCGGGCACGCTGTCGAACAGGTCGATGAGGGTGGAAGCCAGCGGCTTGATGCGCTCCGCCGTCACGCGCACGCGCTTGCCATCCGGGGTGTTGAGGGTCACCGCTTCGCTGTTCTTGATGCGCTTGAGCCGGGACGGCGTCAGCCAGCGGTCGTCCTGGCGGAACAGGTCGGCCAGGAGCGGCGCCAGCGGCAGGCGTTGGCCCTCGACCAGGATGCCCATGTTGAGCGTGAACCAGCCGTTCGCGTCCTCTTCGAGCTCGGCCTGCCACGCCTCCGGTTCCAGCACGTAGTGGCGAAACCCCCGCGGCACGTCGATCTCCCAGCCTTGCGCGCGCAGCGCGGGCGCGGCCTGGCCGAAGAACCGTCGCCAGTCGGCCTCGCTGTCGAGCCCGAGCATGCCGGGCGGCGCATCGCCATGGAACACGCGCGCGGGCACCGGCTCGAACCCCGCCTGACGCAGGGCGTCAAGACGCGCGGCCTCGGTCGCCGCGTCGCGCGCGAGACGCGCCACCTGGCCGTTGGCGAGGGTGACGAAGTTCTTGACCTCCTTGGGCAGCACCTCGGCCCGTTGCGCGCCCTCGCCATAGACGAAATGCGCCGTGGCGAAGTCGATCAGGCCGCGCGCGCCGTAGGCGCCGGGATAACCCCGATGCTGGCCCATGCCCCAGATGCTCAGGGTGTTGAGGCGCAGCACGGCGCGGGGCGCGCCGCCGATTTCCGGCATGGGCAGCGCGTCCGCGCGGCCGGGGCGCGGCAGTTCCGGGGCCAGGTCGTCGATCAGGCTGGCCACCACCGGCACATCCATCGCCCCCAGCGGCGGCAGGTCGAGCAGTTGCCGCAGCAGCGGCGCGCGTTCGCCGCACGCGAGCGGCCCCAGCTCACCGCTTTGCGCATCCACGTACCAGGGCGGATCGCAGGACAGCGTGAAGGTCGCGGGCGGCGTGGCGGCGACGCGCGCCTGCACTTGCGCCTCGCCCGCGGGCTGCCACGCCAGCGCGCCGGGGCGCGGCTTGCCTGCGGTCAAGGCCCGCATGCGCCAGGCGTAGGACGGCCCGCCCTCGGGCGCGGGCGTGGCCAGCCAGGCCCGGCCGCTACCGGCGATCAACGCCAGGGCGGCGGCGGCATCCGTGTCCGACAAGGGCAGGTCGTTCCAGAAGCCGCTGGCCTGTCGGCGGGCGATCTTGTTGAGGGGGCGGAAGATGTCCAGGTCCAGCTCATCCACGAACTGCGGCGGCTGCACCAGGGCGCGCTCGATGTTGTTCCAGTGCTGCGCGGTGAGCGGGCGGTCCGCGTCGATCCGGCCTTTCAGCAAGGCCAGGCGCGGCGCGCCGCGCCGGGGGTCCGGCACGATCACGTAATGCAGCGTGGCGCTGGCGGGCTTGGCCTTCTTCGCCGCGACACGGCCGCGCGCGGTGAGCGAGACGCGCGCCCGCTCCGCCCATTCCAGCACCTTGGGGTTGACGCGCGCCGGGGTGTCGCGCTGGGCATGCACCGCCACCAATACCGCCACCGCGTGCTTGCAGTGGGTCCGCACCGGGCAACTGCACATGGACAGCAGGTTCAGCCCGCGCGGGGTTTCGCGCAGCACCAGCGCCACCTGGTAGGGCTTGGGGGCGTTGCCCTTCACCCGGGCGCTGATCGTGTCCGGCTGGATCTCGATATCGCGCACCCGCGCGCCATAGGCCTGGGCCTTGCGGATGGTATGGGCGTCGAACCAGCGGGCGATGTCGGCAAGGGTGAAGCGGGCGGAGGGGGGCTGGGAAAGGTCTTGAGACATGGCGCGAGTTTAGTCGTTACGGCCTTGCCATCCCAGAATGGCCAGCAGGCCGGACAGGTCCAGGTGGGCCTCCACCGCGTCCGCCAGACGCTCGATGGCCGCCTCGCGCAGCGCGCCGATGTCCGGCGCGGGGGGCGCGTGCGCGAGGCCCGCCCAGGCCAGGATGGCATCGGCGGCGGCAGGGGTGTCGAACAGGCCGTGCAGGTAGGTGGCGGCCACATCGTCGGTGAGGGCACCGTCGGGGCCGCCCTCCAGCCAGGCCAGGGGATGCGCCAGGGCCGGGCCCCGGCTCACCCCGGCGTGGATCTCGTACCCCGTCACGGGGGCCCCGGCCAGGGCCAGGCGGCCACCGACGTTGCGCAACTGCTTGTCCGCCTCCAGGGTGGTTTCCAGATCCAGCCAGCCGAGGCCCGCGGCGGAGCCGGGCACGCCCTCGATGCCGCGCGGGTCGTGCACGGCCCGGCCCAGCATCTGCAAGCCGCCGCAAATGCCGAGCACCTTGCCGCCGTAGCGCAGGTGGCGTCGCAGGTGATGTTCCCAGCCGTGCGCGCGCAGGGCCGCCAGATCAGCACGCACGGATTTGGAACCGGGCAGGATGATGAGCTCGCCTGGCGGAGGCGCCTCGTCCAGGCGCACAAAGCGAAAATCCACGCCCGGGTGGCGACGCAGGACGTCGAAATCGGTGTGGTTGGAGATGCGCGGCAGGACGGGGACGAGGACTCGAAAACGTGGCGCGGCCTCGACGGGGGGTGGCCTCGCGGGCAGCGCGTCTTCCGCCTCCAGGTCGAGGCCGTGCAGATAGGGCAACACCCCCAGCACCGGCTTGCCGGTCTCCTTTTCCAGCCAGGAAAGGCCCGGTTGCAGCAAGGCGAGGTCGCCGCGAAAGCGGTTGATGACCAAGCCCTTCACCCGCGCGCGTTCAGATGCGGACAGCAGCGCCAGGGTACCGACGATATGCGCGAAGACACCGCCACGATCGATGTCCGCGACCAGGATCACGGGGCAATCCACCGCCTCGGCGAAGCCCATGTTGGCGATGTCGCCCGCGCGCAGGTTGATCTCGGCGGGGCTGCCCGCACCCTCCACCACGATGGCTTCGTACCGCGCGGCCAGACGCGCGTAAGAATCCAAAACGGCGGCTTTGGCGACTTGTTTGTAGTCGTGATAGGCCGCCGCCTCCTGGTTGCCTATCGCCCGGCCCTGAAGGATGACCTGGCAGCCGGTATCGGAATTGGGCTTCAGCAGCACCGGGTTCATGTCGGTGTGCGGCGCAATGCGACAAGCCTGGGCCTGCACCGCCTGGGCGCGGCCAATCTCGCCCCCCTCCGGGGTCACGGCACTGTTCAAGGCCATGTTCTGCGGCTTGAACGGGGCGACACGCACGCCGCGCCGCGCCAGCCAGCGGCCCAGGGCCGTTACCAGGGCGCTTTTGCCCGCGTCCGAGGTGCAGCCTTGCACCATGAGGGTGGGGGTATTCATATCCTGATCTCGTCCAGAACGTGCGCCAGCCGCGCCCAGCCCGCCTCGCTCCCCGGCAGGCCAAAGCGCAGGCTGGCGGGGTCTTCAAAGCGGCGTACCCAAACGCCGCGCTGCGCCAGTGCGTGCTGAATCTCGGGCGCTTGCGCGGTACGCACCCACTGGAACAGCGCCGTACCGCCCGCCGGGGGCAACCCGCTATGGGCGAGCAGGGCGGCCAGCCGCTGCCCGGCATGGAGCAGCGTGCGCCGGGCAGCGGCCTGCCACGCGCCATCTTGCAAGGCCAGCCGGGCAACATGGCGGGCAGGGCCGGCAACGCCCCAGGGGCCGAGTGGCTCGGCCAGCCGGGCCAGCAGTTCCGGGGCGGCCAGCACAAAGCCAACCCGCGCGCCCGCCAGGCCAAAAAACTTGCCCAGCGAGCGCAGCACGACGAGCCCCGGCAGGCCGGCATGGGCGGCCAGGCCTTGGGCCGGGGCGCAGTCCATGAAGGCTTCGTCCACGATGAGACACCCGCCCCGCGCGGCCAGGCGTTCGCGCCAGTCCAGCAGGGTGGCGGGGGCGTAGGTTTGGCCGGTTGGGTTGTTGGGGTGGATGAGTAATAGAACATCCAATCCAGCCCGTTTTGGCCGCGCCGGATCTACCGCCACAACTTCGTGCCCTGCCGCCTGCCAGGCGTGGGCGTAGGTTTGGCCGGTTGGGTTGTTGGGGTGGATGAGTAATAGAACATCCAATCCAGCCCGTTTTGGCCGCGCCGGATCTACCGCCACAACTTCGTGCCCTGCCGCCCGCCAGGCGTGGGCGTGCTCCGCGTAGCCGGGGCGCACCACGCCCACCCGGCGGGGGGGAAACAGGCGGGGCAGCGCCTGAATGGCGGCTTGAGAACCGGCCACGGGCAGCGCATGCGGGGCGCCGTAGCAGGCACAGGCCGCGTCGATGAGACCGTCATCGTCTTCCGGCAGGCGTTGCCAGACCTGCGGAGGTATCGCGGGAACAGGCCAGCCGTTGGGGTTGATGCCGGTGGAGAGATCCAGCCAGTCCGCCAGGGGAATGCCGTATTCCAGCACCGCCTGGCGCAGGTTGCCGCCGTGTTCAAGCATGGGTGGCCCACCATGCCAGGAAACCCAGCATCAGCCACAACGCCACCCCCCGCCGCACCAGCGCCAGGGCGCGTTCGATGTCGGCCAAAACGGGGGCCGTGCCAGAACCCAGCGCCGGGCGATCGCGCCATTCGCCTTCATATCGCGCCGGGCCGCCCAGGCGCACACCCAGCGCCCCGGCCCCGGCGGCCATCACCGGCCCGGCGTTGGGGCTGTCCCAAAGCGGCGCCTGTTCGCGCCAGCAGGCAAGCGCCAGACGGGTTTGGCCGAGAACGGCATAGGTGAGGGCCGTGAGCCGCGCCGGAAGCCAGTTCAGGGCATCGTCCAGGCGCGCCGCCGCCCAGCCAAAATGCAGATAACGCGCACTGCGGTAGCCCCACATGGCATCCAAAGTGTTGGCCAGCCGGTAGAGCACCGCGCCGGGGGCCCCCGCCACGGCAAACCAGAACAGCGCGCCGAATACGCCGTCGTTGCCGTTTTCCAGCACCGTTTCGCAGGCGGACGGAACAATCTCCAGGGCGCTGGAATCGCGGCTGACGATGCGCGCCACCACCGCCCGCGCCGTCGACTCATCCTTGTTCCGGAGTGCGGCGACGATGGGGCGAACATGGTCGAACAGGCTCTTGTGCCCGAGGGCGAAGTACAGCGCCCACACGGAAAAGGCCGCGCTCCAGAACGTCGGCAGCGTGCGTTCCAGCGCCCAGGCCAGCCCGGCCAGAGGCAAAACGGCCAGCGCCCAGGCCAGGGCGCCGGCAAGACGCCGCGCGGCGTGCAAACGCGACTCCAGCCAGTTGGCCAGGCGCCCGAATGCCACCAGGGGGTGGGCGCGGCGCGGCTCGCCCAGGAGCCAATCGAGCAGGACGGCGGCGGCCATGAGGGCCACAGTAGGGGGTAAACCCGCAGGCGGCATCGGAGGCAAGTCCAGACTCATGCGTAGGCCGTGGGTGTGCCACCGACGCCTTCGGGCCAGCGGTTTTCAAACAGGATGTCGGTGAGCGGCAGGCGTTGGCCCCAACCGGCGTCCTCGAACATGGGCCGGGGGTAGAACGCCTCCACCTGGCCGATACACAGGATGGCGGCGGCTTCCGCCTCGCTGTAGGCATGGGCAGACGGGTTTGTCACGATCTTCAGTGCGGGAACCGCGGCAGGGTACGCGGGCCGTCCGGGTCGGCCCGCGTTTGAGCGCCCCCAGGGCCGGGCTGCGCCCAGCCAGCCCCCCGAGGGGGAGCAAGAAACACTTGGGACGGCCCGGCGTGTTTCTTGAGAGAGATGCCGGGGCGCGGTTTGCCAGTCAGCCGGGCCAAAAGGGCGGTAACCCAAGGGGGAAG
>JBBIIR010000091.1:0-7848 GCA_037446455.1 Hydrogenophilales bacterium
CGTTTTCTTGAACGCGATGGTTGAGACGAGATTCGTTTCCCCAAACACCTCATCCATCACCGCCCGCACCCGGTGCACATTCTCATCCCCGATCTGCACGAAGATCGAGCCGCTCTCCGTCAACAAATCCCGCGCCACAGTCAGCCGGTCGCGCAGATAAGTCAGGTAGGAATGAATGCCGTCGCGCCAGGTGTCGCGGAAAGCCTTCACCTGTTCCGGCTCGCGGGTGATGTGGTCGGGGTTGCCGTCCTTCACGTCCCGGCTGGTGGTGGACCACTGGAAGTTGCTGTTGAATTTGATGCCGTAGGGCGGATCGAAGTAGATGCATTGCACCTGGCCGCGCAGGCCTTCGCGCTCGGCCAAGCTCGCCATGACTTGCAGGCTGTCGCCCAAAATCATGCGGTTGGCCCAGTGGCCGTCGTGCTGGTAGAACTCGGTCTTGGCGTTGTCGTCGGGCAGGCCGTTGAAGTCGGCGAAGAGGTCGATTTGTTCAAAAGCGCCCTCTCCCCTAGCCCCTCTCCCAGAGGGCGAGGGGGATGTAGAAGCACCCTCTCCCCCGGCCCCTCTCCCGGTGGGAGAGGGGAGGAAGCGCTTGAGGTCGTCGATCAAGACCTTGGGGTGGACCTTTTCCTGGATGTAGAGCGGCGGGGCGTGGACGACGAGGTCGGACCAGTCCTGCTGGTCCTTGCCGCGCCAGACCAGTTGCGGGTCGAGGTCGCGGTTGCGGCGCTCGTAAGCCACCCGAACCGGCGTCTGCTCTTCCTTCTGCATCACCGACTGGTATTCGGCGGTGGGGATGTTCTTGCGGGTGGCGTCGTCGTGCTTGAGGGCTTCGACGTTGAGCGGGGTCTTGGGGGCTTTGGCCATGTCGATGCGTTCAGGAATCCAGTGCGTCGGGTTTCTTGAGGGCTTTCTTGTCTTCTGCTTGCAGGCGCCGCTCGACCTTTTTCACATCCTCGGCGGGGGGAAGTTTTTCCGGGTGGATGCCTCGGCTTACCAGGGTTTCTCGCACGGCCTTGTTGTTGGTGACGTGTTCCCTGGAAATGGCGGCTTCGGTTTCCATACCGTGCTGGCGGGCGTTGAAGATGGTGATCTCGGTGGCGAAGTCCTTGGCCTTGAGGATGATCGTTGGCGCGAAGTCCGCCAGGGGGCGGGTAAGCATGATGTCATCCACTTCGCGCTGGCTGCCGGAGCCGAGCTGGACCATTTTGTTGACGTCAACAAAATGGTCTCCGATGGCGTGGCCGGAGACTTCGCAGGCGGTCTTGGCCTTGGTGATGGCCGTGCTGTGGAAGTTGCGCCATTCGGTGTAACCCAGGAGGTGCTGGAGATCGCGGGCCAGCCAGAATTCGATGCCGTTCTCGGTTTGCTGGGCAGAGGCCTCGAACGTCGCCGTCAGTGTCTGAACCAGTTCAGTTTTCATTTGTGCATCTCCCAATCATTTTGTTGAACTCGGCTTCGACCCTGTCTTCGAAGTCGTGCTGCATTTCCCAGATGCTGGTGAATTCGGCGAAGGCCCAGCGGCCGTATTGCTTGAGGTTGTTCACGCCGGGCACCCAGTAGGTTTCCATGGTGGCTTTCTTCTCCTTGGCATCCTCGCGGCGATAGCCCTTGACCTCGACGGCGAGGTGCAGCAAGTCAGCCTCGCCGTGGCCGTCCTCCGCCAGGACGACGAAGTCGGGCAGGTAGAAGCGCATCTCGGAGCCGTAGCGGTAGGGCACTTCCAGGCCGAGATTGTGGTTCTTCACGTAGGCGCGCACGCGCGGGTGGGCCTCGGCGACGCGGCAGAATTCGCCTTCCCAGCCGCTATCCAGAATCACCCAGTTGACGTGGCAGCGGCGCGCGTCGGTCTGCCAGCGGTCTTTCTTCGAGGTGTTGAAATTGACGTGGGCGGTGGAGCCGGTGGGGTTGTAGGGGTCGAGCACGGCCTTCATGGGGCGCTCGCCGATGAGGGCGCGGGTGATGCCGGCGGTGATGCGCTCGCAGGCCATGTCGGCCAGGGACTGATACATGAGCTGGGCGGGGTAGGCGCCGCCCTTGCACACCAGGCAGGTGTCCAGCCATTGCTTGGCGATGCGCTTCAACTGGCCGAACAGGTAGAGCCTGGGTTCTTCGCCGGGGTCGCGCCATTTGGTGTAGATCAGGCGCTGGGTGAGGTGGAACAGCAGGGTGGAGTGGCGCATGTCGCCGGTGTGGACGAGGTTGAGATCCACATCCTGGCCGATGATGCCGGCGTTCTTGGTGATGGAGGGGCCGACCAGATCGGGAGTGAGTTCGAGGATGGAGTCGTCGTTGAACTCGGCGGTGAGGCGTTCTTCCGGCAGTTCCACCCGGTAACCCTGGACGCGGGGGAAACGGATTTCCAGTTCGTCCCGCTCGGGGCGGATAGCTTTGACCTGGATGGTTTCGCGCGGCGGTTGCGGCGGCGCGACGACAGGCTTGGCGGTGAAATCGAAGGGGATGCCGAGGACGTCGGCGTATTCGACGTTGAACAGGCCGTCCTCGTTGAGTTCGTAGGACTGGCGCCGCAGGGCGCGGCCGATGACCTGTTCGCACAGCAGTTGGGTGCCGAAGGCGCGCACCCCGAGGACGTGGGTGACGGTGCTGGCGTCCCAGCCTTCGGTGAGCATGGACACCGAGACCACGCAGCGGATGGAGTCGCCCAGCCGGCCGGCCTTGCCGACGGTGTTCATGACTTCGCGCAGCAAGTCCTGGTCGGTGATGTTCTCGGCGGCGCGGGGGTCGCCGGTGCGCTCGATGATTTCGCGGCGGAAGCGCTCGATTTCGTCTGAGGCCATGCCACGGAAGTTGTCGTCCAGGGCTTCGCCGGATTCCAGTTGCTCGCTGTCGATGAGCAGGGTCTTGGGGCGACCGAGGGGGTTGCCGTGCTCGTCGAAGTTGCGGAACAGCTCGAGGCGGCCGTTTTCCAGGGTGCTTGTGCCATCGGCATTTTGCCGCTGGAAGCCGGAGATGTAGTCGTACACCAGCTTGGAGGTGGCGGTGTTGTTGCAGACCACGATGAAGCAGGGCGGCACCTGGATGCCGGCCTGCTCCCACAGGTCGTAGGTCTTCTTGTAGTGGCCGTAGAGGGCTTCGAGGGCGGTTTGCAGGCGGGTAGGCAGCTTGAGCGGGTCCAGGCCTTCGGTCTTGCCGCGCCCCTTCTTCGGCATGTCCTTGCGGATGTGCTCCCACAGCTTGCGGAACACGGGCACTTCGGCGCCGGGGATGTTGTCGGCCACCGGCACGCGCGGCAGCTTGACGATGCCGCATTCGATGGCGTCCATCAGCGAGAAGTCGCTCAGGGTCCAGGGGAACAGGGTGCCCTCGGCATAGCCTGATCCGCGCAGGAAGAAGGGGGTGGCGGACAGGTCGATGACCCGCGCCAGGCCGAGCTTGCGATTGACGGCTTCGAGGCCGGAAATCCACAGGCGGGCGGCTTCGTTGTTCTGTTCGGCTTCCTTCTTTTCCTCGCCCTTGAGATCTTCGTCTTCGCCGAGCTCGGGCTTTTCGCGGTAGCAGTGGTGGGCTTCGTCGTTGATGACCAGAATGTTCTTCAGGCCCATCAGGTCGGGCATGACCCGCTGGATCATCTGGCCTTCGGATTCCAGCGTGTCGAGTTCTTCGCCGCCACGGCCTTGCAGCAGCAGCCGGCCGCCCTTGGACAGGGGAATGCGTTCGCGCAGCTTGAAGGCGTGGTAGTTGGTGATGACGATCTTGGCGCGTTCCAGATCGCCCATCATGTCGCCCGGCGCCAGTTCGCGGCTTAGGTAGTAGCTGTCCGGGTCGTTGGGCTGGAGCACGCGCAGACGGTCCTTGATGGTCAGGCCGGGGGCGACGATGAGGAAACCGCGCGTGAACTTCCTGCTGCCGGGGCGGCGCACCGCGTTGATGGTCTGCCAGGCGATGAGCATGGCCATGACCGTGGTCTTGCCGGCGCCGGTGGCGAGCTTGAGCGCCAGGCGCATCAGTTCCGGGTTGGCGTCGTTGTTGGCGTTGGCCAGGTGATCAAGAAACTTCTCGCCGGCCTTGCCGAGTTGCGGCGCGACCTCGGTCAGCCAGATCGCGGTTTCCACCGCTTCGACCTGGCAGAAAAACGGACGGATGCCGCTGAACTTGTGATGCCGCCAGTGTTGCAGCAGGCGTGCGGTTTCCGGGGTCACGCGCCAGTCGTTGGGGTTCTGGATGCCGCGCCATTTGTCCACCTCCTGGCGGACGGCATTGATCATGGACGCGGTTTTTTCGTATTCCTGGGCCTGGGTGGAGAGGCCGTCGCCGCCGTCCAGCAGAAGCGAGGTCTGTGCTGCCTGCGCCTTGCGTTTCTTGGGCTTGGGGATGGGGGTGATGAACTCCGCGCGGCGGCGGCGTTCCAGAATCTGCTGGGTAGGCTGGCCCTGCGCATCGAGCTCCCAGTGACGCGCCGGGTAGTCGTAGGGCGAATTGAGGATGGGGTGCTCGAAGAATTGGTTGTTCACTATTGTTCAGGTGGTTGTGGACCTGCTCCCTTGTCCGCCTGTCATGTCGGACAGGGGCTGCGATGTGGTCGGGATTATGTTCCAGACGCTTACCGCCAGCCACCCCACGGCCCCGTGCAAAGGCTGGTCTTCTCCCCAGTCCACCCCTCATCCTCCGGCATTTCCATGGATAATTCCGGCTTGATGCTGCAACCGCACAAACCCCCCGGTTAACCGCCATGCCCCAAGTCTTCCTCTACGACACCACCCTGCGCGACGGCACCCAGCGCGAGGACATCTCCCTGTCCGTCGACGACAAGCTGACCATCGCCAGGCGCCTGGCCGAGTTCGGCATCCACTACATCGAGGGCGGCTGGCCCGGCTCCAACCCCAAGGACGCGGAGTTCTTCGCCCGCGCCGGGCGCATGAACCTGGGCGCCGCCAGGCTGGCGGCCTTCGGCAGCACCCGCCACAAGCACACCGCCTGCGAGGACGACGCCAACCTGAAGGCCCTGCTCGCCGCCGAGACGCCGGCGGTGGCCCTGGTGGGCAAGAGCTGGGACTACCACGTCAGCCACGTGCTGGACACCACGCCGGAGGAGAACCTGGCCATGATCCGCGACAGCGTGGCCTGGATGAAGGCGCAGGGCCGCGAGGTGTTCTTCGACGCCGAGCATTTCTACGACGGCTTCCTCGCCAATCCGGAATTCGCCCTGGCCACCCTGGCGGCCGCCGCCGAGGCCGGCGCCGACTGGCTGATCCTGTGCGAGACCAACGGCGGCAAGCTGCCCTGGCAGGTGGAGGAGATCACCCGCGACGTGGCCTCGCGCTTTTCGACGCGGCTGGGCGTGCACTGCCACAACGACAGCGGCTGCGGCGTCGCCAACTCCATCGCCGCCGTGCGCGGCGGTTGCGCCCTGGTGCAGGGCACCATCAACGGCTACGGCGAGCGGGTGGGCAATGCCGACCTGGTCAGCATCCTCCCCAACCTGCAACTGAAGATGGGCTTCGAGGCCGTGCGGCCGGAGCAGTTGCGCGAGCTGACTTCCCTGTCGCGCTTCGTCGCCGAGGTGGCGAACCTGAAGCACGACGACCACCATCCCTACACCGGCCATTCCGCCTTCGCCCACAAGGGCGGCATCCACGTCGCCGCCATCCTCAAGGCCAGCGACACCTACCAGCACGTCGAGCCGGAACTCGTCGGCAACCAGAGGCGCTCGGTCATCTCCGAGCTGTCCGGGCGCGGCAACATCCTGTTCCTGGCGCAGAACCTGGGCATCGACGTGAACCGGGAGGCCGCCCAGAAGGTGCTCGGCCAGATCAAGCACATGGAACACGAGGGCTTCACCTTCGAGGCCGCCGAGGCCAGCGTCGAACTGCTCTTCCACCGCCTGCGGGACGGCTACCGGCGGCCCTTCGAACTGGTGGACTACTTCGTCATCACCGAGCGCCGCCACGGCCGCGGTTTGCTCTCGGAAGCCACGGTGAAGGTGAAGGTGGGCGGCGAGGTGAAGTTCACCGCCGCCGAGGGCAACGGCCCCGTCAACGCGCTCGCCACCGCCCTGCGGGACGCCCTGGTGGGCGCCTATCCGGTGCTGCGCACGGTGCGCCTGTCCGACTACAAGGTGCGCATCCTCAACAGCGCCACCGGCACCGCCGCCTCCACCCGCGTGCTCATCGACTTCCAGAGCGGCAGCGAGGCCTGGACCACGGTGGGCGCCAGCACCAACATCATCGAGGCGAGCTGGCGCGCCCTCGCCGACAGCATGGAATACGCCCTGCTGCGGCTGGGCGGGGAAGGTCAGGCTAGCGACTGAGAGTTGGTGAATTACTGTCCATGCCCAACAAATCCGTCATTCCCGCTTGCGCGGGAATGACGGCCACGTTGTCGAGTGCTTTCCGAAAATCGACAGGCCCTGACTTACCCCTGCGTTCCGCGCCCGGCGACGCCGGCCAGCTTGGCGTAGCTCAGCCAGGCCGCGCCGTACAGCAGGAGCGCCGCCAGCACCACCGCGCTGAAGCCGAAATGGGCCGCCGCGAGTTGCGCGGAGATGGCGGCGATCACCGAGGCGGCGCCGTTGACGCCCCAGGCCCAGGCCGCCGCCGCGCGGTTTTGCCCGAGGGCGGCGAGGCCGAGCGGGAAGGGCATGCCCAGGCAGAAGGCCAGCGGCGCGATGAGCAAGGCGGCGGCGGCCATGCGCGCGGCCAGCGGCCAGGGCGCGAGAACCTCGGCGAACCAGGGCAGTAGCGCCAGGTTGACGATGGCGAGGATCGCGATGGCGCCCACCACCCAGCCCAGGCGCGCGGCGAAGCGCGGCGCCTGGCGCGCGCCCAGGCCGGCGCCGACGAGGAAGGCCGCCAGCACCAGGGCCACCGCGTACACCGGATGGCCCAGCAGCAGCACCAGCTGCTGCATGAAGGCGATCTCCAGCAGCATGAAGCCGAGGCCCAGCGCCGTGAAGTAGACGAACACCGGCGCGCCGCCGCCGCGCTTGCGACTCGGCAGCAGCAGCAGGACGGCGAGCAGGGCGGCCTGCGCCAGCGTCGCCCAGGCCGTGACATAGCCCCAGTCGAGCAAGGCCAGGCCGCCGGCGGCGCGGCGCTCGAACAGCTCGCCGGCGGCCTCGGCGCGGAAGAAATGGAAAAAGTAGGGACGGTCGTCGGTGGCCGGCGACAGATCCATGCGATAGCCGGCCAGGAAGGCTTGCGCGTCGCCGGCGAGCAGGGCGGCCATGCCCTCGGCGATATCCGCGCGCGGATTTCCGCCTGGCGGCAGGCCGGCCGGATAGTCCAGGTCGAAGCCGCGCGGCGCGGCGAAGGCGGTCAGCGCGGCGAGTTCGCGCGCCTCGATGGGAGCGGCCTTGATGAGCAGGGTGGCGGCGCGGTAGCCGCGCACCAGGGCGACGCGCCGCGCCGCCTCGTCGCCCAGCGCGGCGCGCGCCGTCGCCGCCAGTTTGAGCAGTTCGCGCGGCGGCAGGCCGGCGGTGGTGGAAATCGCCAGCCAGCCGCCCGCATGCAGGCGCGCCAGCAGGGCGCGCAGGCCCGGCACGGTGAGCAGGGTGTTCTCGCGCAGGGCGGCGAGGCCGCCGGGCGTCACCGGCACATGCAGGACGATGAGGTCGTTGCGCGTCGGCTCGGCGGCGAGGAAGGCGCGCGGGTCGCCGAGGACGACTTCGGGGATGGGCGGCAGCCCACCCTCGGGCGGGTTCTCCCGCAGGCGCCCGAGCAGGCGGATCAGGCTGGCGTGGTCGGCCACCACGCGCACGCGCGCGCCCTCGACGTCGAGCGCCCGCCATGTGCCGGCGCCGAGACCGAAGGCGAGCACGCGCGGCGCCTCGAGCAGGGCGTAGGGCGCGGCGGAGGGCAGTTCGCCGAGATAGCGGCGGTCGCCCAGGGG
>JBBIIR010000092.1:0-7847 GCA_037446455.1 Hydrogenophilales bacterium
CCGTGACGCAGAGTGTGGGCGAAGTGCTGAGCGTATCGCTCAGCGACAGCGGCATGCGGGCGGAGGTATCCGGCCTCGGCATGCGCGGTTTCGCGCAAATCAGACAGATCTACTAAGGAGCGGGCGAGATGGGTTTTCAACAGGGTTTGAGCGGACTCAACGCCGCCGCCAAGAATCTGGGCGTCACCGGCAACAACATCGCCAACGCCTCCACGACCGGCTTCAAGACCAGTGCCGCGCAGTTCGCCGACGTCTATGCCAGCTCGACCAGCGGCGTGGGCAGCCTGCAGGTCGGCGTGGGCACCAAGGTGTCCGCCGTGGCGCAGTCCTTCACCCAGGGCAACATCACGGTGACCAACAACCCGCTCGACATGGCCATAAGCGGCGAAGGCTTCTTCCAGATGAGCCAGAACGGGATCATCACCTACACCCGCAACGGCCAGTTCAACCTGGACAAGGACGGCTACATCATCAACGCCGCCACACAGCGCCTGACCGGCTACGGCGTGGACAGCTTCGGCCACGTCGTCGGTGGCACCCCCATCGACATCCAGATCTCCCTGGCCCCCTCGCCGCCCAAGGCCACGACCACGCTGGAACTGAATCTGAACATCGATTCCCAACAGACTGCCATCGCCGGCGCGATTTCCCCGGCCAATGCCGCGACCTACAACCACTCCACCGCCTACACGGTGTACGACGAGGCCGGCAACTCCCACGGCGTGGTCCTGTATTTCCAGAAGAGCGCGGCCAATACCTGGAACGTGGATGGCTATGTGAACGGGTTGCAGGTCGATATGAACGGAGCTGGTGCCGGTAACACCATGGCCATTACCTTTAACCCCGGCGGCAGCATCCTCAACATCAACGGCTCAGCCGCCGCGGCCCAGAACCTGACGATCCCGGCCGCGACCCTGGGCACGGGCGCGGGCGACCTGACCTATGCCGCGGATTTTACCGGCTTTACCCAGTACGGCAGCGCCTTTGGCGTGAGCTACGTAAGCCAGGACGGCTACAGCTCAGGCCGCATCGCCGGCATCTCCGTGGACCGCGACGGCATCATCCAGGGCCGCTATACCAACGGCCAGACCCGCACCCTGGGCCAGGTCATCGTGCACAGTTTCCTCAACCCCCAGGGGTTGCTGCCCATGGGCAACAACCAGTGGGTGCAGACCGGCGAGTCGGGCCAGCCTGTGACCGGCGCGCCCGGCACTGGCGTGCTGGGCTTCCTCCAGGCCGGTGCTGTCGAGGAATCCAACGTCGACATGACAGCCGAACTGGTGAATCTGATCATCGCCCAGCGCATGTACCAGGCCAACGCCCAGACCGTGCGGGCCCAGGACCAGATCCTGCAGACCCTGGTGAACATGAGGTAAGTGGGTAGTGGGTAGTGGGTAGTGGGGAATGGGCAAAGGATGAGAGGTAATCAAATGTCGTGGATATTGATTAAGAGAGCGGTGGAGGGCCGGATTTACGCCGAGACGCGGGCTGGCATGTCCACCTACTTCCCACTCCCTACTCCCGACTGCCCGTAATGGACCGCGTCATCTACATCGCCATGACCGGGGCGCGGGAAATCACCCGCCAGCAGGCGGTGGTGTCGCACAACCTGGCCAACATCTCCACGCACGGCTTCCGCCAGGAACTCAATGTTTTCCGCGCCCTGCCGGTGGTGGGGGAAGGCGCGAAGACCCGCGCCTTCGTGGTGGAGACCACGCCGCGCACCGATTTCAGCCAGGGCGCCGTGCAGGTCACCGGCCGCGCGCTGGACGTGGCGGTGCAGGGCGCCGGCTGGATCGCCGTGCAGGACGCGGCCGGCCGCGAAGCCTATACCCGCATGGGCCACCTGCAGATCAGCCCGAACGGCATCCTGCAGACCACCAATGGCCTCAACCTGGTGGGCGATGCCGGGCCCCTGGCGGTGCCGCCCGACCAGGACGTGCTCATCGGCAAGGACGGCACCGTGTCCTCCATCCCCATCGGCCAGAATCAGGCGGCGGTGGCCATCGTCGGCCGCATCAAGCTGGTGAATCCCGCGGAGAACACCCTGAAGCGCGGCGAGGATGGCCTGTTCCGCGTCGAAGGCGGGCGGCCCGCGCCCGCCGACGAGAACATCCAGCTCATCGCCGGAGCGCTGGAAACCAGCAACGTGAATGCCGCCGAAACCCTGGTGAACATGGTGAGCCTGGCGCGTCAGTACGAAATGCAGATGAAGGTCCTGAGCGCCGCCCAGGAGCAGCACCGCATCTCCGACAAGATTTTGATCATGACCTTCTGAGCCAGGACCCGCCATGCTCCGTTCCCTGCACATCTCCCGCACCGGCCTCGACGTCCAGCAGACCAGCCTGGACGTGATCTCCAACAACCTCGCCAACGTCTCCACCACCGGCTTCAAGCGCGGCCGCGCGGTGTTCGAGGACCTGCTCTACCAGATCATCCGCCAGCCCGGCGCCCAGTCCTCGCAGCAGACCCAGCTGCCCTCCGGCCTGCAGCTCGGCGTCGGCGCGCGGGTCGTGGCCACCGAGCGCATCTTCACCCAGGGCAGCCTGAACATGACCGGCAACAGCCTCGACGTCGCCATCAGCGGCCGCGGTTTCTTCCAGATCCAGAGGCTGGACGGCAGCACCGCCTATACTCGCGACGGCGCCTTCCAGGTCGACAGCAATGGCAATCTGGTCACCTCCAGCGGTTATCTGGTCCTGCCCAACATGCAGGTTCCGCCGGATACCCTGGCGGTCACCATCGCCAAGGACGGCGTGGTCAGCGTGACCCAGCCCGGCAACCCCAACACCGTGACCCAGCTCGGCCAGATCCAGCTGGCCAACTTCGTCAATCCGGCCGGCCTGCAAAGCCAGGGCGAGAACCTGTTCATCGAGACCGCCGCTTCCGGTCCGCCGCAGGTCAACAATCCCGGCGACAGCGGGGTGGGGGTGCTCAACCAGAGTTACCTGGAAACCTCCAACGTCAACGTGGCCGAGGAACTGGTCAACATGATCATCACCCAGCGCGCCTACGAGCTGAATTCCCGCGCCATCACCACCTCCGATCAGATGCTGCAGCGTCTGACGCAGATCTGACGAGGCGGGGCGTGGGCAGCAAGGAGAACGTCATGAGAACCGCGCTCGCGCTGTTCGCCGCCGCCCTGCTCGCCGGCTGCGCCACGCCGCCTCCGGCGACCGCCATCAAGGAGCCCTTCAGCGTGCGGCCCGAGCCCCCGGTGCAGGTTTCCACCCATGGCGCCATCTATCCGTTGGACAACCGGCCGCGGCCGCCCCTGGCGCTGTTCGAGGATCGCCGCGCGCGCCACGTCGGCGATGTCCTGACCGTGCAGCTGGTGGAGAAGACCGAGGCCAAGCGCAAGTCCGACACCACCGACGAGCGCAAGGCCAACGCCAGCATCAACGTGCCCAGCCCCATGGTGCTCGGGCGCGGACCGGTGTTCGGCGCCACCGCCTGGGAGCCGCGGACCAACAGCAAGCTGGAGTTCAAGGACAGCGAGACCAACAGCAACGAGGTGAAGGGCGCCATCACCGTGACGGTGGTCGAGGTGCTCGCCAACGGCAACCTGGTGGTGGCGGGCGAGAACCAGATCGCCATCAACCGCGATACCGAGTACATCCGTCTCAGCGGCATTGTCCATCCCGCCCGCATCCGCGCCGACAACACCGTGCTGTCGACGCAGTTGGCCAACGTCAAGTTCGAATCCAAGAACACGCAGAGCATGGACGTTTCGCAGTTGGGCAGCATGATGGCCAGGTTTTTCCTGACCCTGCTGCCGTTCTGAGATCAGGGCACGGGTTACGGGTTACGGGAGACGGAACATGACCAAGGACTGGGGTGCAAGGGGATGGTGGCGGGTGCTGGGCGTTTTTCTGGTCTCCGTAACCTGGATCCTGAATCCTGAACCCTGTCACGCCCAGCGCATCAAGGATCTCGCCAACGTCAGCGGCGTGCGCGCCAACCAACTGGTGGGCTATGGCGTCGTCGTGGGTCTCGACAACACGGGCGACACCCTCGGCCTCACCGGCCTGACCTTGTCGAACATGATGACCAACCTGGGGCTGGCCCCATCCCAGAGCATCCAGAGCAAGAGCGCGGCCTCGGTGATGATCACCGCCACCCTGCCGCCCTTCGCCAAGCCGGGACAGACCATCGACGTCACCGTATCCGCCCTGGGCGGCGCCAAGAGCCTGCGCGGCGGCACCCTGGTGCTGACCCCGCTCAAGGGCGGCGACGGGCAGATCTACGCCATGGCCCAGGGCAACCTCTTGGTGGGCGGCGCGGGCGGCGCCGCGGGGGGCTCCTCGGTGCAGATCAACCACCTGTCCGCCGGCCGCATTCCCGCCGGCGCCACCGTCGAGCGGGCGGTGCAGACGCAGGTCGGGCAAGGTGATTTCGTCCAGCTCGAACTGAAAGAGACCGACTTCACCACCGCCAGCCGGGTGTCCGAGACGATCGAGCAGAACTTCGGCAAGGGCGTCGCCATCGCCCTCGACGCCCGCCGCATCCAGGTCAAGGCGCCGGCCGATCCCGGCCAGCGCGTGGCCTTCCTGTCGCGCCTGGAAAACCTGACCCTGACGCCGGCCAGCCCGACGCCCAGGGTCATCATCAACCCGCGCACCGGCTCGGTGGTGATGAATCAGCTGGTCACCCTGGACGCCTGCGCCATCGCCCACGGCAGCCTGTCGGTGGTGGTCAAGTCCGAACCCGTGATATCCCAGCCCAACGCCCTGGCCGGCGGCCGCACCGTGGTGGCCGAACAGGCCGACGTGCAGGTGAAGAAGGAGAGCGGCGAACTCGTGGTGCTGCCCGCTTCCGCCTCCCTCAACGACGTGGTCAAGGCCCTCAACGCGGTCGGCGCCACGCCGCAGGACCTGCTCGCCATCCTGCAGGCCATGAAGGCCTCCGGCGCGCTGAAGGCCGAGCTCGAGGTGATCTGATTCCATGCTCGCCGCCCCGGAAACCCTCGCCGTCGATCTCTCGGGCGCCCGCGCCCTGAAGTTCAAGGCCAATTCCGGCGATCCGAGCGCGCTGCGCGATGCCGCCAAGCAGTTCGAGGCGATGATGATCACGCGGATGCTGAAAACCCTGCGCGAGACCCGCTTCAACGACGAGGACGACCCCATGACCGGGGGCGAGAGCATGAAGCTCTACCAGGGCTTGCTCGACCAGCAGTGGGCCGCGCGCATGACGGAGGGTCGCGGCCTGGGTTTCGCCGACATGCTGGCGCGCCATCTCGAGCGCCAGGCCGGAGTTTCCGCGGGGGCCTCGGAACGTCCGCCCGGCCCGCCAGTCTCCCCGCGGGGCGCAGGGTTGGCCCCGCCATCGGCGCTCCCCGCCGCCGCCATGCCGGCCGCCGCGGCAAGCGTCCAGGATGCCAAGCCGGCTATCCTTGCCGCGGAACCCGCGGCGACAAGCGTGGCCGAGCGCAAACGGCGCTTCCTCGAGGCCATGCGCCCGCACGCCGAAGCGGCGGAGGCCGCCGCCGGCGTGCCGGCGCGCTTCATCCTGGCGCAGGCGGCCCTGGAATCCGGCTGGGGCGAGCGGCAGATCCGCGCCGCCGACGGCACGCAGAGCCACAACCTGTTCGGCATCAAGGCCGGCAAGGGTTGGACCGGCGAGGCGGTCGAAACCGACACCACCGAATTTCGGCAGGGCGTGGCGATGAAGCTGGCGCAGCGCTTCCGCGCCTATCCCGATTACACCGCCGCCTTCGCCGACCACGCCCAACTGCTGCGCAGCCGCTACGCCGAGGCGGTGCGCGCGGGCGACGACGCGGCCGGCTTCGCGCGTGGCCTGGCGCAGGGCGGCTATGCCACCGACCCGGCCTATGCCGGCAAATTGCAGTCCGTCATCGCCAGCGTGGCGATGGCCGGCGTATGACGGCGGAAGCCCGTCGAGACAGCTGTGCCCCCGGCTCGGAAACACCGCCCGAGCCGCCCCCTGTGGGGGCCAAGTCGATCTTGGGGCGGCCCGGCGATCGACTTGAGAGGTAACAGGAGGTTGCCATGGGAACGGGAATTCTGGGAATCGCGGTATCGGGCCTGAATGCGGCCCAGGCGGGCATACGCGCCACCCAGCAGAACATCGCCAACGTCAACACCGAGGGCTATCGCCGCCAGGAACTGCTGCAGTCCACGCAAAGGCCGCAGCTCACCGGCTATGGCTACGTCGGCAACGGCGTGGCGGTGGACGCGGTACGGCAGCAGTACAACCGCTTTCTCGACAACGAGGTGCTGCACAACCAGGCCCAGTATGCCCGCTACCAGGCCGCCTCCAGCCGCTCGGCCCTGATCGACAAGCTGCTGGGCAGCGAGTCCGCCGGCCTCAACGCCAGCCTCGGCCGTTTCTTCGCGGCCGCCCAGGAAGTCGCCAACGACCCGGCCAGCAGCGCGACGCGGCAGAACCTGCTGTCCGCCGGCGAGAACCTGGCCGGTCGCTTCAACCAGCTGGCCGGTCAACTGCAGGCACAGCGCACCGCCACGAACCAGGACGCGACCGGTCTTGCCACGCGCATCAACGTGCTGGCCGGGCAGATCGCCCAGGCCAACACCGCAATCGCCCAGAACCGCGCCACCACCGGCCAGCCGGCCAACGATCTGGTGGACGCGCGCGACCGGCTGGTGGAGGCGTTGAGCAAGCTGGTGGACGTCACCCGCCAGGACCAGGGCGACGGCGTCGTCAACGTCTTCATCGGCGGCGGCCAGGCGCTGGTGCTGGGGCAGGAGGTCCGCCGCCTCAACCTGGTGGCGAACGCCGCCGATCCCGCGTCGTACGACCCGGCCATCAACCTGGCGTTCGAGCGTTACGGCAGCATCCTCGCCGATCCCCAGGCGCGCGTCGTCGCCTCCGGCGCCGCCAGCCTGGCGGGCCGGGTATCCGGCGGCGAACTGGGCGGCGTGCTGTCCTATCGCGACGGCGCCCTGCTGCCCGCGCTGCGCGACCTCGATCGTGTCGCCCTGGTACTGGCCAGCGCGGTCAACAACGTGCATCGCGCCGGTCTGGACTACAACCTGAATGCCGGCGGAGATTTCTTCCGCAACCCGGTGGTGCCGCAGGGCGCCAGCGTCGGCGCACTGCATATGACGGTGACCGACGACAGCCTGCTGGACCCCGTCGGCTACGAGATTTCGCTCGCGGGTGGGGTCTATACCGTCACCCCGCTTTCCACCGGGGTGCCGGTTCCCCATAACCCCGCTATCCACGGTTTCACCCTGGCCGCCGGCGTGCCGGCCCCCGCCAACGGCGAGAGCTGGCGCATTGCCGACGGCGCCCGCAACATGGCCATGGCCCTCAGCAACACCAGCCAGATTGCCGCCGCCGGTGCTGCCGCTACGGGGCCGGGCGACAACCAGAACGCCCTCGCCATGGGCGACCTGCAAACCGCTTCCCTGCTCAACTACAACGGCGTTGCCTTCACCGACACCCTGGCCGCCGCCTACAACAAGATGGTCAACCGCACCGCCAGCCTGGCCGCCCGGGACGACCTCAACCTGCGCGCTTTCGACACCCTGCGGCAGTCGGCCGTGGATGCCCGGCAGAGCCAGGTGGGCGTGAACCTGGACGAGGAGGCGGTCAACCTGGTGCGCTATCAGCAGGCCTATCAGGCCTCGGCGCGGGCCATGCAGATCGCCGCCAGCCTGTTCGAGGAACTGCTGGGCGCGGTCCGCTGAGCCGCCACCGCCACGGGAGACTGAATCATGATCCTTGATTCCTCGGTTGACCGCTATTCTGTCTTCGTAAAACCGCATGCTTGCTGAAGTTCGTGCCTTCGACTCCGTTCACCATCTGGGTGAGCCCGCTACACGCCCGCTTTCGCGTCTGTGCGGGCGCCTGGCTTTGTCGCT
>JBBIIR010000093.1:0-7785 GCA_037446455.1 Hydrogenophilales bacterium
CGCCCTGGTCCTCCCGGTCTGGGCGCAGGGACTGCCGCGCGATGCCGCGGTGAATGCGGCGGCGCCCAACAAGACCCTGGAACCCAGGGTGGTCGCCAACAGCGGGCGCCTGGAATGGCTGCCGCATGCCCACAACCTCACGTCCTGGCCGACGCTCAGCCACGAGGACCGGCGCCCGGCGCCGAAGCCGCGCAAGGCGCGCCTGGCCGGCCCGCTCGAAGGCGACGCGGCGCGCGGTCGCGACATCGCCGTGCGTCCCGACAAGGGCTACTGCATCGTCTGCCACCAGATTCCCGGCGAGGCATGGCCCGGCACCGTCGGTCTCGACCTGCGCGGCTTCAAGCAGCGCCAGTATGCCGACGCCGCCGTCTACCAGCAGATCTACGATGCGCGCGTGAACAACGCGCACACCGTGATGCCGCCTTATGGCACCAACAACATCCTCGGCGAGCAGGAGATGCGCGATCTGGTGGCCTTCCTGCAAAGCCTCGAATAGGGGGAGATCATGAAACGCATCACCCTCCTGCTTTGGCTGAGCCTGGTGTTGCCGCTGGCCGCCGCCAGCGACGACCACCGCGAATACGACGCCATGGAAACCTACGAGCCGCACGTGCGCGGCGACCAGAGCCTGTCCGGCAGTTACCGGCACTGGGCGCATCCCGGCAAGCTCGACTGGCGGCTGGCGGGCAATCCGGAGGAGAACTGGAAGCTCAACTGGAAGTTCATGGATCCTCCCTTCAACGCCTCGGTACACGGCGGGCACTTCGCCCTCGACCGGGGCGAGGACCTGTTCCGCGAACTCAACGCCAAGGCCCGCTTCGCCCGCTGCCTGGGCGCCGGCAAGACCGGACTGAAGGGTCTGCGCGCGCGCTATCCGCAATATCGCGCCGACCTCAAGCGCATCGCCGGCCTGGAGGAGGTCATCGAGGTTTGCGCCGCGCGCGAGGGGCGCGTGCTGCAGAACGGCAGCTACGACAACAGCGCGGTTTCCCTCTACGTGGCGAGCCAGAGCAAGGGCATGCCGATGCGCGTCGAGGTGGGCAAGGGGGTGATGCGCGACGCCTTCGAGCGCGGCCGCAAGCTGTTCCACACGCGCGCCGGCAAGCTGCACCTGGCCTGTTCCTCCTGCCACACCCACAAGGTCGGCTTGCAATTGCGCGGCAGCGTCATCACCACGCCGTATGGCGACGCGGTCCACTACCCGGTTTATCGCACCCGCTATTTCCTGCAATCGCTGCACCTGCGCTTCGCCGAATGCAACCTCGACACCCGCACCCAGCCCCTGGTGCCGGGCAGCCGCGCCTACACCGATCTGGAGGTGTTCATGACCGCCCTGTCCAACGGTTATCCGGTGACGGTGCCCAGCGAGCGCGACTGAGGCCGCGATTCAGGGCGCCTGGCGGCGCGCCTTGCGGCGGCGCAGGTAGGCCAGCAGATAGAGGCGCCAGCCCAGCTGCACGGCGAAATAGCCGAGCACCGCCAGGGTCGAGGCGAGGATCAGGTTGCCGATGAGGAAGGTGACGCCGAGACCCAGCAGCCAGTCCCAGAAGGCGGGCAGGAAGTCGAGCCAGTGCTCTCCGCGCCAGTCGAATTCGGGAACGGCGGCGGGCGGGCCGTTGCCGCCGGTGACCCAGGCGCCGATGGCGTAGGCGGCGAGGATCAGCGGCCCCCAGGTGAAGGGGTTGGTGTACAGGGTGGCGAGCACCGCGACCGGCAGATTGACGCGGAAGACGATGGCCAGGATGGCCGCGGTCAGCATCTGCACGGGGCCGGGAATGAGGCCGCCGAACATGCCGACGGCGACGCCGCCCGCCACCGAGTGGCGGTTCAGGTGCCACAGGTTGGGATGTTTGAGCAGCGGCCGGAACCAGCGCAGATGGCGGTGTTCGCGGATGCTGTCGTGGTCGGGCAGGTATTTGCGGAAGAATTTGCGCGGCATGGGAGGATTGTATGAGCCTTACCGGAATAGGCGCTTAATTGAGAGGCTGGGTGCTGGCTTTCGCCTTGGGCGCGGCCTGGCTGCAAACGCGGCCGGTCCTGCCGCCGCTCGCCTGGGCGGCGCTGCTGCCGCTGGGCGGCTTGCTGTGGGCCGCTCTGGCATCCTCGAAGTTCCCGATGCAGCGGCATCCCGCCCGGACTATCCCGCGCACGCTTCTGGCCTGGCTGCTGGCCTTCCTGACGGGTTTCTTCTACGCCGCCTGGCGCGCCGAGTCGCGTCTGGCCGACAACCTGCCGGCGCAGTGGGAAGGCCGCGACGTCGCTTTCAGCGGGCGCGTCGTCGGCCTGCCGGAGACCACCCCCAACGGCCTGCGTTTCGTGCTCGACGTGGCCGCCGTCGCCACCCCCGGCGCCACGCTGCCGGGCCGTGTGCAGATCGGCTGGTACGCGCGGCCCGGCGAGGCGACGCCCAGTCTGATGGGCGGCGCCTGCGTCAGTCTGGTCGCCCGCCTGGCGCGTCCGCACGGCAGTCTCAATCCCGGCGGCTTCGATTACCAGGCCTGGCTGCTGCAACGCGGCATCCGCGCCACCGGCAGCCTGCGCGGCGCGCCCGCCCCGGCCATGGATTGTGGCGGCGGCGCCGCCGCGCGCTTGGACGCGTTGCGCGAAGGCTTGCGCGCGCATCTGCGCGAGGGCCTGGGCGCGGCCCCCTACGCCGGGGTGGTGATCGCCCTCGCCCTGGGCGATCAGGATGCGATCCCCGCCGCGCAATGGACCCTGTTCCGGCAGACCGGCACCACCCATCTGTTTTCCGTGTCCGGCCTGCACATCACGCTGTTCTCGGCCATGGTGTACGTGCTCGTCGCCGCCCTCTGGCGCCGCTTTCCCCGCCTGTGTCTGCGCCTGCCGGCGCACCGCGCGGGCATCGCCCTGGGCCTCTTGGCCGCCACCGCCTACACCCTGCTGTCCGGCTTCGGCATTCCCGCCCAGCGTACCCTCTACATGCTGGCGGCCGCCGCCGCGGTGGCCTGGCTCGACCGCGCGCCGACGCCCTCGCGCCTGCTCGCGGTGGCCCTGGCCGCGGTGGTGCTGATCGATCCCTGGGCCGCCCTGGCGCCCGGCTTCTGGCTGTCCTTCGCCGCCGTCGCCACCCTGCTCTATGCCGGCATGGGCAACACCCGCCGCCGCCTGTGGCGGGCCTGGGCACATGCCCAGTGGGCGGTCACCGTGGCGCTCGCGCCCCTGTTGCTGGTGCTGTTCCACGAAATCTCGCTGGTTTCCCCGCTGGCCAACGCCGTCGCCATTCCCCTGGTGAGCCTGCTGGCGGTGCCGCTCGCCCTGCTCGCCGCCGTGCTGCCCTGGGGCTGGTGCGCGCTTCTCGCGCACGCCGTCATCGCCGCCGGCATGGCCTGGCTGGAACTCCTCGCCGCCCTGCCGAGGCCGGTCTTCCACACCGCCGCGCCGGACTGGCCCGCCTTCCTGCTGGCACTTCTGGGTACCGCGCTGTTGCTGCTGCCACGCGGGTTTCCCGCGCGCTGGCTGGGTGTGCTGCTGTTCCTGCCGCTGTTCTTCCCCCGCCTGCCGGCACCGCAGCCCGGCGAGGCCTGGCTGACGGTGTTCGACGTCGGCCAGGGCGAATCCGTGCTGGTGCGCACCGCCGGGCGCGCCGTGCTGGTGGATACCGGGCTGCGTTTCGCCTCGGGCGAGGACGCCGGCGCCCGCGTCGTCGCGCCGGCCCTTTGGCGGCAAGGCATCACGCGCCTGGACGGGCTGGTGGTCAGCCACGACGACATCGATCACAGCGGCGGCGCCGCCTCCCTGCTGGCCAGTCATCATCCCGACTGGCTGCTCACCTCGCTGGCCGGCATGCCCCCCGCCAGTCTGAGCGAGACCGGCCGCGCCCTGCTCACGGCGGCGCCGCGCGCGCTGGCCTGCGCGGCCGGACAGACCTGGACCTGGGACGGCGTGCGTTTCCGGGTGCTGCACCCGCCCGCCCATCACTACGCCCACCCCGGTTTTGGCGACAACGATCGCAGTTGCGTGATCCGCATCGACACCGCGCACGGTTCCGCCCTGCTCACCGGCGACATCGAGCGGCTGGCGGAAATGAACCTCGCGGAACGGCGCATGCCGCTGGCGGCGGACGTGCTGGTGGCCCCCCACCATGGCGCGAATACCTCGTCCACGCCGGAATTCCTCGCCGCCGTGCGGCCCCGCCTGGTGGTGGTGCCCGTCGGCCGGCGCAATCCCTTCGGCCACCCCCACCCCGAGGCGCTGGCCCGCTACCGCGCCCTCGGCGCGGAAATCGCCCGCACCGACCGGCACGGCGCGGTGGAGGTGCGCTTGCAGGCAACGGGCTTGACGCTGGCGCGGGCGGTGGATGAGGAGCGACGGTATTGGCGGGAGTAGGGCGGATGAGCCGAAGGTGTAATCCGCCGGATGCATATCTTCGGCGGAAGGCGCTGCGCTTTTCCGCCCTCCGCCAGGGGGTGGCCGTGGGCGAAGCCCGGCAGTTCGCCGCCTGCCCTGGCCGCCAGCCAGAGGTCGCCCCGGGCCGGGAGCTGCCTCAGCAGGCCGGGCTTGTAGCGTTGCGCCAGCCTGTACTCGATCTGCTCCGCGCTGAGGATGCCGGGGTAGTGGCGGCGCCAGGTCAGGCCAGCCAGGTCCGCCTGGGCCTCCGCCTCGTCCAGGCGCGGCAGGCCGAATTCGATTTCCAGGGCTTGCGTCATGCGTCCCCTCCTATCCCATGTCCGGCGCCGGAGAGGGCCGGGACCGGTGCAGGCCCTCGGCGGCAGTGGGCGAAGCCCCGCCTTGATGCCCGGATGAAGGCGGCCAGTTCCTGCGCGGCGGCGCTTGCCTCCGCCTCCATTTCGGCCAGGGTGGCCGCCAGGCCCCGCGGCGAGCGCAGGGCGTGGAAGGCGCGCCGGAGGGCGGCGATGTCGGCGGCGGGCATGCCGGCGCGCCGCAGGCCTACCAGGTTGAGGGCGCGCGCGCGGCCGGGGTTGCCGTCGGTGATGGTGAAGGGCAGGCAGTCCTGGCTGACGCGGGTGCTGGCGGCGACCATGGCCATGCGTCCCACGCGGCAGAACTGGTGCAGGGTGACCGCGCCGGAGATGAAGGCGCGCGCGCCGATCTCCACATGGCCGCCCAGCAGGGCGCCGTTGGCGAGGATGACCTGGTTGCCCAGCACGCAGTCGTGGGCCACATGGCTCATGGCCATGAGGAAGCATTCGTTGCCGATGCGCGTGACGCCGCCCTCGTGGTTGCCGCGGTGCACGGTCACGCCTTCGCGGAAGCGGTTGCCGTCGCCGATCTCGACGAAGCTCGCGCAGGGCTTGAACTTGAAGTCCTGGGGTTCGCCGCCCAGCACGGCGTGTTCGGCCACCTGGTTGTCCCGGCCCAGGCGGGTATGGCGCTTGATGACGGCATGGGCGGCGATGGCGCAGCCGTCGCCGACCTGGGTGTCCGCCTCGATCACGGCGTAGGGGCCCACCGACACGCCCTCGCCCAGGCGGGCGCCCGGGTCCACCACGGCGGTGGGGTGGATGCCCATCGCCATGCTCATCCCTTGTGCGCGGCGAGCACCGCCTGGGCGATGCGCTCGATGGACGCGTCGCCCAGGGTGGGGGAGATGGGCAGGGAGACCACCTTCCTCACCACCTCCTCCGTGACCGGCAGGGCCGTCTCGCGGTACTGGTCCGCGTACAACGCCTGGCGGTGCAGGGGGATGGGGTAATAGATGGCGTTGGCGATGCCGGCCGCGTTCAGGGCGGCCTGGATGGCGTCGCGCCCGTCGCTTTGCAGGGTGTACTGGTGGAACACGTGCAGGCCGCGGCCGTCCTCGTGCGGGGTGACCAGGCCGCTGTCCGCGAAGCGGGCGTTGTAGGCATGGGCGACCTGGCGGCGCCGGGCGTTGAACGCGTCGATGCGCTTGAGCTTGACGCGCAGGATCGCCGCCTGCAGCTCGTCCAGGCGGCTGTTGTAGCCCAGCACGGCGTGATGGTAGCGCTCGCGGCTGCCGTGGTTGGCCAGCACGCGGGTCTGCGCGGCCAGATCGTCGTCGTCGGTGATGACCATGCCGCCGTCGCCGAAGGCCCCCAGGTTCTTGCTGGGGTAGAAGGAGAAGCAGCCCATGTCGCCATAGGCGCCGGACTTGCGCCCGCCATATTCGGCGCCGAAGGACTGGGCGGCGTCCTCCACCAGGCGCAGGCCGTGCCTGCGGCACAGCGCGGCGATCGGCTCCAGGTGGGCCGGCTGGCCGTACAGGTGCACCGGCACCACGGCGCGGGTGCGCGGCGTGATGGCCGCCTCCAGCCGGGCGGGGTCCAGGTTGTAGGTCCGCGGGTCGATGTCCACGAATACCGGCCGGGCCCCGCATAGGGTGATGGTGGAGGCGGTGGCCACGAAGGTGAAGGGCGTGGTGATGACCTCGTCGCCGGGGCCGATGCCGCAGGCGCGCAGGGCGAGTATGAGGGCGTCGGTGCCGGAGGCGCAGGCGATGGCGTGTTTGACGCCGTTGTAGGCCGCCACCTCCTGCTCGAAGGCGCGCACGTTGGGCCCGCCGATGTACTGGGTTGCCGCCAGGGCCGCCAGGACCGCCTGCTCGATCTCCGGCCCCAGCAGTTCGTATTCCGCCTTCAGGTCCACCATGGGGATGTTCATCGCCGCATGCCTTTCTTCGTTACGTATTCATGAGACGGCCGATCTCCAGGGCCAGGGCCAGGGCGCGCTGGCCGTCCTCGCCGGAGACCGGCGCCGGGGCGCCGGTGCGCACGGCCTCGACGAAGGCGCGCACCTCGCTCATGAGGGCGTCGCCCGCCGGCACCTGCACTTGCTCCGTGGCGATGGGCGGCTCGGCGCCGTCCTGGCGGCGGGCCACGCTCAGTTGGCGCTCGCCGAAGTCGATGGCGAGGTACTCGTCCTTCTGGAACAGGCGCATCTTGCGCAGGGTGCCGGCGCTGACCCGGCTGGCGGTGATGTTGGCCACGCAGCCGTTCGCGAACTCGATGCGCGCGTTGCCGATGTCCACGCCGTCGGTGAGCACCGGCGCGCCGCTCGCGCGCACTTCCCGTACCGGGCTGTCCACCACGGAAAGGATCAGGTCCACGTCGTGGATCATCAGGTCCAGCACCACGCTCACGTCGGTGCCGCGGGGCTTGAAGGGGGCCAGGCGGTGGGCCTCGATGAACAGGGGGGTCTTGATGCGCGGCCGCAGGGCCAGCCAGGCCGGGTTGAAGCGCTCCAGGTGCCCCACCTGGAAGAGCCTGCCTTGCTTCCCGGCCAGCGCGACCAGGGCCTCCGCCTCGGCCACGGTCTGGGTGATGGGCTTTTCCACCAGCACGTGGGCGCCGGTCTCCAGGAAGGCCTTCGCGACCTCGAAATGCGCCTCGGTGGGCACCACCACGGAGACCAGGTCCACCCTGCCCAGCAGGTCCCGGTAGTCGGCGACTGCCGGCGCATGGACCTCGGCCCCCACGGCGGCGGCGCGGGCGGCGTCGGAATCCGCCACCCCCACCAGTTCCACCCCCTCCAGGGCGGCGTATTTCTGGGCATGAAACCTGCCCAGGTAGCCGACGCCGACAACCGCGGCACGCAATTCATTCAAGGCAATGGACCTTCGAGAGGGCAAGGGGCCGGGCTGGCCCCGGCGTGGGCCAGCCCGCGCCGGGCGCAAGTTGGGCGTGAAGCGCGGCCGAAGCCAAAAGGTCCCTGGTCACCGACGCCGATTAACGTGAAAGTCGCGTCAGCGACTCTTGAGGCTCCCCTCTCCCGCAGGCGGGAGAGGGGCTGGGGGTGAGGGAAACGGGCATGACTTTCATGCTTCGGGGCGTCTTCTCAAAGTCATGT
>JBBIIR010000094.1:0-7745 GCA_037446455.1 Hydrogenophilales bacterium
CTGACGCTGGCGCAGGGCTTCGAGTGCTTCTCGGGCATGAGGCGGCAAGTTCAGGGTTTGCTTGAGGGCTGCGCCTTTACCCTCCTTGTCCAGGGACCAGTCGTCCTTCCAGACCGGGAAATACAGGCCGAAGCGGTGGCCGGGCGGACAGTCGCCGAAGCTGGTACCAACGTAGTTGGGGACGGCAGCTCGCATGGTCAGCCCTCCATTGCCTTGCGGGCATCGGCGAACTGGCGAATCCAGCGCAGCAGGGCGAGGGATTCGTCGGTGGCGCGCAGGTACAGTGAGGACGGGGCGGCATGCAGGGCGGCCATGACGGTGGAGAAGTTGGCTGCGGCCTCGGGTGGGAAACGATCCCGGTCGGTGACGGGTGTTCCGCCCAGGGTCCGTCCGAGCCAGCGGCACATATGACCAAGTAGGGCCAGATGTTGGGGTTTGCCCTTGGCCTGGAAGAAGGCGAGCGTCTGCATCAAGCCACTGCCCATGATGAGCACGGGTGCGCCTTTGGCTTCGCGGGTGTAGTCCGCGATGATGCGTTGCTGCGCCGCCTGGCTTACCTGCTCCCAGGCATATTCCGCCCGCTTCTGATCGAGTGTCTGGGCCATGTTCAACCCTCCTGCTTCTCGGGTGCGAAGCGCAGCACCACCTGGCCGCGCCCGGTGGTGGCGTCGCCGCCCACCTGGATGAGCGCCCCGTCGAGACCGGGCTGGCCGTTGCCGGTGGTCACGGTTTGCATGACCCGTTCCGCTGTCATCGGATCGCCAGTGCGCACTTTCTTCGAGGTGCGCTCCAGCGAGGCCAGCACCGGCGAGACCAGCAGGCTCTCGGGCGGCAGGTTCTCGGTGTAGAACAGGCCGCCCTCGTCGGCGGTGCCGGTCTCGTCGTTGATCCGCACATGGGCTTCCACCACGGTGGCGTTGCGCACGAAGTGGCTGAAGGCGTCTTCCGGCAGCAGCACCAGATCGCTGGCGATCTTCTTGCGGAAATGTTCGTGGGCCGGGCCTGGCGGCAGGGCGTTGTCCGCCAGCCACTGGGCGATGGCCTTCAGATCGGGGGATTCCGTGCCGGCGAAGTCGAAGGCTTCCAGCACCAGGCGGCCCTGGTTGAGCAGGCCGGCATCCGCCACCAGCGCCTGTTCGGCGCCGGCTTCCGGCGGGCTCCAGTCGGCCTCGCAGCCGGCCAGGGCGGCCAGGCGTTTGAGCCGCGCCAGACTCACGGGGGAAACGGCGTAGACGAAGCCACGCTTGAGGCTGCGCACCGGGAAGGCCACCAGTTGCGCGTCGCCGAAGCTGACGCAGCCGGCGTAGTCGGAGGCGCTGGATTCCGGGCCGAACAGGCTGAGCACGGTGTTCTTGTCCCACACCCTTTCCAGGTGATGCCGCAGCGCTCCTTTGAGACCGGAACCGGCCAGCATGGGGTGGTCGGTATGGCGCTCGCGCTGGATGGGGTTGTCGATGACGCCGATGGCTTGCCCCGCGCCCATGTGGACGGGACTGACGGCGTAGAGGAACAGCAGACGGGTTTTTTCGAACATGGGTTTGGCTCCCTTATTGAGTTTCGTCGAATACGATCAGTGCGATGCGTCCAGTCGCGGCCTTCGCCAGGCGCGCATCCCGCGTCCAGAACTCGTCGCAGCCGGCGTGGATGGCCGCGGCCAGGTGCAGGGCATCGGGCGTCTTGATGCCATGCTGCGCGCGCAATTCCGTGGCGAGATCGAACACGGCGACATCCATGACGGCATGACCACTGTCCGGCAGGCCGAAGAAGGCGTCGTAACGGCCCAGCAGTTGCTGGTCTTGTTGGCGCAGGGGCGGGACACGACATTCCATGCGGGTCAGGTCGGAGAACACGGGGGATACATCCTCGCCCCCGGGACGAAACAAGGCGGCTTTCACGCGCGGATAGAGCGTCGGATGGTGCTCGACGTAGTAGATCGCCACACAGGCATCGAGATAGGCGCGCCGCATGTCAATCCCAGGCGGCCCGTTCTTCTTCGATCTGGCGGTCCATATCCTCCTTGCTGCGAGAGCTGGGCGGCTGCTGCTTGAGCCAATCGTCGAATTCGCGCAAGGAGGAAAAGGCGCCGGCTTTGGGCAAGGTCTCGGGGAAGAGAACGATGACCTCCACATCGCTTTCCGGCATATCGGCGGGCAGAGGCACGACCAGGGGTTGGTTGGGGGTGACGTGAGCCTTGATACGATGGGCACGCATGATTTCGTCTCCTTCAGTTTTGCGGCCAGGCCGCGAGCAATGCGTTGTTGAAGCCTTCGGCGCGGCGGGTTTGATCCGCATTATGGGTCCACAGCCCGCCCGCCACCCATTCGGCAAGCTTGCCGGGGTCGCCGGTGAAATCCACGAACCAATACACGGAGCCGGCGGGTACGGCACGCTCGGCATCCTTGGGCGCCCAGGCGGCCAGGTCCCAGCCGGAGATGACTTCGAAGCGGGGGACGGCGGCACAGACGAGTTGCGCGGCCAGCCCGTCGGGCAGGGTGGGGTGCCAGCCTTCGGCGAACAGGCCGGGCGAAGTGAGGGTGAGCTTGAAACGGCCGGTTTGGCGGATGGTTTCCAGGGGCGAGGGCCAGGCGGGCGAGGGCATGGCGGCAAGCCGGGCGGCACGCCCGTCACCCCCCAGCCGCAGGGTGCCGGATGGCGGCAGACGATCCCCCACGCCATCCACCGCCACCGCCAGGCCGACGGTCAGTCCGTTGTGTTCCGGCTGGCGCGGCACGGTGTGCTCGACGGTAAACAGCTTGCCGTCCTCGGCGGTGCGGGAAGCACGCGACAGGCCGATGCCGACGCGCGGCTCCCGCGCCCACAAGTTGGATTGCCGTACTAGGTGTTCGGGTTTGATAGGTTGACCCGCCAGGTAAGCGCCAACTCCAGCCTGGTTTAGCAGCCAGCCGCCTTCCGGCTTGGCCGCTTCGGACTGACGCAGGGTAGCCACCTGGGGCAGTCCTTCCGGCGTGCTGGCTTGGATGCCGGGGGGCAGCGCTTGCGGTTCCAGCGCACGCAAAGTCTGGCCCGCGTCGAATACCAGCAGGTCTGCGGGCAGAGGCAACAGGAGGTTCACCTGCCCATCCGCGCCCTTGCTGGCGGGGAAAACGCCGCGCAGGGCGAAGGCGCCGGGCTCGGCCGGTATGCCGAGGATGCGGTCGAGTTCCGTGTCTTGCAGGCGTTGGCCCTGGGCAAACCCTTCGATCTGGTTACCGGCCTGGGCCAGCAACAACGAACGGAGCGCCCCGGCGAGCACGGAAGGTTTGGGTGGAAAGCCGGATTCGCCGAAGTCTCCGGCGGCGCCGAACAGTTTGTTGCCACGCAGGGAAAGGGTGTCCACGGGCTGGACAAAGCGCCAGGTGCTCATGATTCGGCCTCCGGGTGGCGGGTGTTGCGGGCGAGGAATTCGGCGGTCATGAGCATGTCGCCCAGGGACTTGGCCGGCGTTTCCGCGTGATGGCGGCTGGCGTAGTCGGCAAGTCGCAAGGCGAGTTCACGGTCGCCGCCCTGACGGCCGAACTGGTAGGCCAGATTAGTTCGCAACAAGTCCGCGTCAGGTTTTTCCGGCAATTGCGCCAGCCACTCGACCGAGTTGTAAGCCGCGCGGCGCGACACCCCGTCGCGGGCCAACATCCGCATCAGGCCATCGAGCAGGCCTGCGGCACTACTCCCCTCTCCCGCAAGCGGGAGAGGGGCCGGGGGTGAGGGCATCTCTGTCCGGAACCACTTGTCCGTCACCCCCACCTCCCCACCGGCGCGCTTGAGAATGCGCAAACAGAAGGCATCGCGTCCGCCCTCTTTCTTGGCCGCGCTCTCGGCCTCGCGCAAGGTGCGCAGCACCATCCCCAACGGGGCTTGATGGTGCGCCACCACCGCGCCGCAGGAAGCGGTGGCCTGGTCGCCCATGGTCAGCAGCAGCTCGTCATCGAGCAGCAGCCAGCCATTGCTGCTCTCGAAACGGCCACGCGTTTTGCCATCCAGGCGATCAATCAGCCACGCGGGCACTTCCCGCCCCGAATACAGGCAACGCAGCAGCGTCATCGCCGGCAGCAAGTCATCGACGCAGACAAAGGCCAGCACGTCGTCGCCGCCGGCATAGACGAGCTTGCCCTTGAAGCAGTCTTCCACCACGAAACGGGCGGTTTTCAGCGAGAAATGGTTGAGCGCTTCGGAGATGGCGCCGTGGCGGCCAGGGGACGGCGGTCGGCGGGCGTCGAGGTACTGCCGCAAAGCCAGGTTGGCTTCACACAGCCCACGCACGGTGGCGCTCTCGCGGATTTGCGGGTGCCAGCATTGCCGGTATGGCAGCGGGGCGCTGTCCTTGCCCCCCGACAGCCACGCCCCCATGCGGTCGCCATCCAGCAGCAGCAGGCCGTAATAGGTTTCCGGCTTGGCGCCGAACAGTTCCTTCATGTCCCGTTCCGCGCCGGCGAGCATCTCCTCGGCCTGGATGACGCGCTGGCGCTGGCGGCTGTCTTCGTCGGCGGACTGTTCGCGCAAGACATCCAGCACGCCGGGCAGCTTGCGGCAGAGCAGTTGGGCATCCGCATCGTCGAGCAGCCGGATAGCCAGCCGCCGCGGCAGGGCGGTGCGCTCGGCAGGCTGGCTCTGCAGCAGGTTGCGCAGGGTGAAGGGCATGTCCGGGCGCGGGCTCTTGTCCAGCCACTGCTCCAGGCTGACCGCAAGGGCCAGGGTGTGGGTGGACAGCACATAGCGGCGCACATCCTCGCCGACGATGCCGCTCACTTCCTCGGTGAACAGCGTCGGCCACAGGCGCTTGATGGCGGCGAGGCCATCCAGATGTTCGCCCGGCTTCACCCAGGCGGGGCGCTTCTCGGCCAGGCGGGTCCACAGGGTGTTGGCGCGACTGCCGGGCGGGTGCGCCAGTTGGGCCCGTTCCAGCGTCAGCCATTCCCGCTCGCCGTTCAGGGACGAGCGGTAGCCGGTCTGGCGCAGTGGCGCGAAGGGCCGCGCCGTTTTCGCGGCGGCGGCCACACGGTCGAGCAGGTCGTAAAGCGCCGGATAGAGGGTGCCGGGATTGGGGGCGAGGAACTTGGCGCCTTCGAGTTGGATGTCCTTGGATAGCACGGGCCAGGCCTCGCCATCGAGGAAGCCGATCTTCTCACCCGCCGGGTAGAACCGGGCCAGGGCGTCCCGCAGGTGGGATGTCTCGGCGGGGCGTTTGCCATCCACTTCCTCGCCTTCCGCCAGCGACCAGGGCACGGCGGCCCAATGCACCTCGGGGAAGCCCGCAAGCTGGGTTTTCATCTGGTCCACGCAGGGCAGCTCGTCGCGCCAGGGTTCGCCGATTTCTTCCAGGATTTTGCGCAAGCTGGCCTCGCCCAGGTCGACGACGAACTGGCGCACGCGCCGGGTGATCACTTCGGCAAGCTCCGCGGCCCGGTCCGCCGGCGCGATGGCGACGAAGCGATTGGGCAGGGCGGCGGCAAACAGGGGGTTGGCGTCGGTTTTGCCCCTCACCCAGTCCTCGCCCTGGAACCATTCCTCGGGCAGGCCCATGTCGTCGCGCAGCCAGCGGTCCACCAATGGCACCCCGCGCAGTTGGGGAAACAGCAGGGCATCCGGCCCGAGTGTTTCGCAGAGGACCTTCATGCCCTCCCAGGCGATGCGCGCCAGCAGATGGGAGCCGGCCCACAGGTCGGAGGTGGTGCGCGCCTCGGCGATGAAGCCCTGCACCGGACCGAAGCTCACCGCCAGCAGGGCCGGCGTAGCCGTGGCATCGGCGGCCATCGCACCGGCGAAAGCGGAGACGCAATCCAGGTGCGCCCAGATGCTGTGATCCGGCACGCGGGTGTCGGCGGGCAGGTTCTGCCAGAGAAGATGCAGGTCGTTTGCCGGGGTGTCCGGGCCGAAGCGCCAGTAGGCCAGCAGGGTCTTGGGGAGATCGGGCTGGCCGGCGGCGTCGCGAACGATCAGGCGCTTGAAATGGTCGAGGCTGACGGACTTGAGGTGCTCGGGGGCGATGTCGGTGAGCGGCGGCAGTTCGTGGGGTTTGCCGGTCAGAGGGTGGATCAGCACCGGGCTGGCGGCGAAATCCACCTGGGTCCAGGCGGCGAAGCGCGCGCCGTTTTCCTCCAGCGGCCATTGTGGGCGCTCGGCGGCGGCGGCGTACCAGTCGGCGCGCTTCAAGATGGGCTTCACATCGCCCGGCAGCCCCCGGCTGCCGAACAGCGCCGCTCGCAAATCCGCCACCGTGCCCCATTCGTGGCCGGTCTTGTCGCGCAGCAGGATCAGGGCTTTTTCGGCCGGGTCGTGCAGCCAGGCGGCGAGTTTGGTTTGCCAGATGGTCATGGTCGCTCCCTCAAATCCGCTGGAAGGCGGACTGGTTGGTGTTGTCGAGCCAGCCATGCACCGTTTGCCAGATGGCCGCCTGTTGATGTGGGGTGGGCGCGGCGCGGCCCAAAGACTGCGCCAGGTCGCGTGGCAGGGCGCAAGGCAGATGGAAGATGCGTGCCACGAGCCTGCCGTCGCCGTTGCTGGCCACCTTGAAGCGGAGCTGGTTGGCGAGGCGGGCGCTTTGCACCACCCAACCCTGGCGGTCGTATTTCAGCCTGCCTTGGCCGAATTCTTCGGCCCAGCCGGCAACCGCATGATGAGTGACCGGGTAGGCCATGAGGTGGCGATTTTCGAAAGGTATGTCCGCCGGTCTTGTCTGGTTTTGCTGTTCGCCATGCTGGAAATGCAGAGCCGGTTGGGTACGAAACCCGATCTTCGCCTTGGCGAGCGCCTGCATGGCTTCGCGCCAGGTCACGAAAGTCTGGGTGGATTGCCAGACCAGCGGGCGGCCATCCGCGCCTTGTCCCAGGGCATGGGGCCAGTCATGCCGCAGACAATCGTCGAGAGGACGGCTGATGCGGCCCAGCAGGGGATGGCTTGCAGCCAGGGGGGCAATGGGGGTTCCCTCACCCCGGCCCTCTCCCGGGGGGAGAGGGAGCAATTCGAGCGAGCCCCAGCCGTTGCGGGAACGACCGCCCAGGGCGCCGAACCAGTCAATGAGTTGAACAAGTTCGGCGAGCGACGTTTCCCTGCCGGGCCAGGCAAGGCGCAGGGTGTTGGTTTCGCCCGCTTGGATGGCGGCGTTGTGTTTCAAGGCGGTGCCCTGTTGGTATATGAGCGGCCCATAGCCCAGGTAGAGGTGGGCACCAACGTTGCGGCCGTTCTGGCCGACTTCCTGGTGAAAGACCTGCGGGTCTCTGCCCCACGCGCCCTGTAAGGTGCCGCTTGCCCAGGAATCCAGGCGCAGCCGCAATTGACTCTTCTGGCTTCCGCCTCCCTCGTCATTGGCCGCACCAAAAAGCCGGTCTTCCTCCTCACGCAGCCGCGCCGCATCCTTGATCCCGCAAACCACCCGCCACCATTGCCGGATCAGCGCCTTGAACGGCGGCGTGCGCCATTGCGCGTTCTGCTCGGCGTTGCCGAGAAAGGCGGGGGTGTTGAAACGAACGGTGTATTCGAGGCTTTTCATGTTTGTGCTCCCTTGGGTTTTTCGCATTCTGCATCCATTCCCGCCCGTTCGCTTGGCCGGCAAGCTTGCAAGCGTGCTTATCCGGCACGGGTTCGGCTCGCGGGCGGACCTCTCGCCGTTAACGTGAAAGTCGCATAGCGACTTCTTGAAGCTCCCCTCGCCCGCGTGCGGGAGAGGGGTTGGGGGTGAGGGAAACGGGCATGACTTTCATGCTACGGGGCGTCTTCTCAAAGTCATGTCCGTTAAAATGACTTCGGCACTT